>NZ_JBJHPC010000311.1:0-8573 GCF_045257485.1 Streptomyces sp. YS-3
GGGGGGCGCGGTCGGGGTCCGGCAGCGGCTGCCGCTGGGGGGCGCGGTCGGGGTCCGGCAGCGGCTGCCGCTCGCTCGTCTGCCCCTCCTTCGGGGCCTCGGACTCGGCGCCCAACAGCCCCTGCGGCAGCACCAGTACGGCCTGGACGCCGCCGTAGATGTTGGTCTGGAGGCGGACCGCGATGCCGTGCCGGCGGGCCAGCGCGGAGACCACGAACAGGCCGATCCGGCCGTCCTGGAGGAGGTGGGCGACGTTCACCTGGTCGGGGTCGGAGAGCAGCGCGTTCATCTTGTTCTGCTCGGTGACGGGCATGCCCAGGCCCCGGTCCTCGACCTCGACGGCGAGTCCGGCGGTCACCAGCTGGGCGCGCAGCAGCACCTGGGTGTGCGGGGCGGAGAACAGCGTGGCGTTCTCGACGAGTTCGGCGAGGAGGTGGATGACGTCGGCGACCGCGTGGCCGCGCAGGGTGCCGTCGATCGGCGGCACCAGCTTGACCCGGGGATACTGCTCGACCTCGGCGATCGAGGAGCGCAGCACCTCGGTCATGGTCACCGGGTGGGACCACTGGCGGCGGGAGATGGCGCCGCCGAGGACGGCGAGGTTCTCCGCGTGCCGGCGGATACGGGTGGCGAGGTGGTCGACGTGGAAGAGGCCCTTGAGCAGCTCGGGGTCCTCGACCTCGTTCTCCAGCTCGTCCAGGAGCTGGATCTCGCGGTGCACCAGGGACTGGAGCCGACGGGCGAGGTTGACGAAGACCTCGACCTTCTGTTCGTTGCCGACGCTGCTGGAGAGCTGGGAGGCCTGCACCACGGCGGCGACGGCCGCGTCGTGGGAGCGGGTCAGCTCGTGTGCCAGGAGCTGGAACTCGTCCGCGTTCGGCGGGAGCTGGCCGGGGCTTCGGCGGGCGGGCGGGCCCTCGCCGCGGCGCAGTCCGTCGACCACGGTCCGCAGGTCGGCGGCCGAGCGGGCGCTGCTCCGGCGCAGCCCGTTGGCGCGCCCGAGCACGGTGCGCGCGGCCCGGTCGGCGCCCACGGCGGCGGCGGCCACGGACGCCAGGGCGAGCACGGCCATACCGGCGAGCGCGGCCCAGAGCATCCGCGAGGGGTGGGCGTGGGTGGAGTGGAGGGTGAAGACGACGGCGGCCGTGCCGCACAGCACGGCGACCAGGGCGGGCAGCACCGCGCTGCGCTGCAGCTGCGGCCGTATCCGGCTCTCGGTGGACGGGCGCTGCCCGCTCGGCGGACGTCCCGTCGGGGCCGGGGCGCCCGCGGGTGCGGCCGGGGGGTTCGCCCGGTGTGCCGTACGTCCGTGCCGCCCGCCCTCGCGGCGGTCGGACCGCGCGGCGGGTGCGCGAAGATGAGACATCTGCGTCCTCGGTACGTGGGGTCCCAGAGATCGTGGTCCCGGGCCCCACTCGATCCGTGAGGGCCCGCGTTGATCGTCGGCCACTCACAGTAGGGGTCAACCCCTCACCCTCGGTGCGCAGTTGGAAAAGTCCCCCCTTCCGTGTCCCGCTCTGGTATGACGCCTCGTACGACAGCACGAAATACCGGGTCGCCCCCGGGGGGCTCCGGGGGCCGTGACCCTAGGAGACGACCGGCGCCGCCTCCTGCTCCCCCGTCCTGGCGGGCCTGCGGGTGTGCAGGGGCCAGCCGTCCGCCGGGGGTGGTGCGACCGGGCGCCACCAGGGCGCGGACGGCACGTGCTCCGAGGCCGGTTCGAAGGGTTCACCCGGAATGGGCAGCGCGATGCGGGCGTCCGCCGCCGCCGCGGCGGCCATGGTCCCCTCGCCCGGCTCGGACCACGGGTGCGGGGCGAGGTTGAAGGTGCCCCAGTGGATCGGGAGCAGCACGCCGTGCGGCCGGCCGCCCTGGAGGTCGAGGTGGGCGCGCATGCCTTCGGCCGGAGTCATATGGATGTCCGGCCAGAACTCGCTGTACGCACCGATCTGGATCATCGTGGCGTCGAACGGGCCGTGCTCGGCGCCGATGTCCTTGAAACCGTCGAAGTAGCCCGTGTCGCCGCTGTGGTAGATCCGGTGTTCGGGGCCGGCGACGGCCCAGGAGGCCCAGAGCGTGTGCTGCTGGTTGCGCAGGCCCCGGCCGCAGAAGTGGCGCGCGGGGGTGGCGGTGAGGGTGAGGCCGTTGACCTTCGTCGACTCGTTCCAGTCGAGCTCGTGGAGGCGGTCGGCGGGGACGCCCCAGTGCTCCAGGTGGGCGCCGACGCCGAGCGGGACCGCGAACACCGTCTCCGTACCCGCCAGGGCGCGGATGGTGGGCAGGTCCAGGTGGTCGTAGTGGTCGTGCGAGATGACCACCACGTCGACCGGGCCGAGGGAGGCCAGCGGGACGGGCACCGGGTGCAGCCGCTTGGGTCCGGCGAAGGCGAAGGGGGAGCAGCGCTCGCCCCACACCGGGTCGAAGAGCACCCGGCGGCCGTCGATCTCGGCGAGGACGCTGGAGTGCCCCATCCAGGTGAGCCGCAGGCCCGTGGCGGGCGGCTTGGCCAGGTCGGCGAGGGTCGTCGCGTGCACCGGGATGTTGCCCACCGGGGCGCGCAGGGCCCGCTGCTCCTTCTGGAAGTAGATCTTGGCGAACTCCACCATCGAGCCCGACGGGCGCGTGCGCGCGCCCTCGGGGTTCTGGAAGACCCCGTCCGCGAAGTTCGGCGAGCGGCGGATCCGCTCCAGGCGGTCCCCCGCCGGGTCGGCCCCGAAGGCGGCGGGGCGCAGCTCGCGCAGCCGGGAACGGAGTGGGAGCAGAGAACCAGCGCCGGTCACGGCACCTCCTGGGGCTCGGGGGTCATTCCATTATGTGCGGCGGGTACGACAACGCGGGAACCGCGCCCTCCCGGGGCGGTTCCCGCCGGGGACCGGCTCAGGCGCGCGGCTGGCCGTAGGCGCGCTCGACCCGCAGCCGGAGCACCAGGCGCCGGTCGCGGACCATGGCCCGCCGGTAGTCCTCCCAGTCGGGGTGCTCGCCCTGGACGTCCCGGTAGAGCCGGACCAGCTCCTCGACGGTCGCGTCATAGGGGTCGGCGGCCACCGGGGTGAGGTCGGCCACGCCCTCGGCCACGGTCCAGGCCCATCGGTCGGCACTGGTGACGTGGTAGCTGGCGCGCGGGTCGCGGCGCAGGTTCCGGGTCTTGGCGCGGTCGTCGGTGAGGGAGACCTTGATCACGCCCTCGTCCGGGTAGTACGCGTGGTTGACGTTGGACAGCTGGGGCCGGCCGTCGCGCTTGAGGGTGGCGAGAACGCCGCCCTTCTCCCGCGCGACCAGCTTGAGCAGGGCTTCCTCGGGTGCGTCGAATGCCGTCATGGCCACTGGAACAGCGCGCGAGTCCCTCCGGATTCCCTCATCCGCGCCCGCGTGGTGAAGGTCGTGTGGGGGGCGGTCGATGACTGTGTGATGGACCTGGCATGACTGTGCGGAGCGGATTGTCGGACCGTGCCCCTAGTCTGGACGCATGTCCACTTCCTCCGACCAGCCTGGTTCCGTACTGCCGGACGCCGAAGCCGCCAACGCGGCGATCCGCGATCTCGTCGAGAGCGCGGACCCGGAGGGCGGCTGGCCCTCGGAGGAGTACGAACGACTGCTCACCCTGTGGGCCCAGGCCACCACGGCCGACCTGGACGAGGCCGCGTAACGCCCGACCGGTCGGTCCGACCCTGCGGGCCGTCCGCCCGGCGCCCCTCCTCTTCGGTCCGCGTGGCGGCCCGACGGTAGGCTCGACCTCCCCTTATGGCCACCTCGGGCCCGCGGGTCCGTCCTTCGGCGCCGCCGGGTCACCAGTACACCGCAGGAGAGCGTCCGCCTTGTCCGAGACATCCGAGAACCGCGTACGGGAGCGGGCCGCCGTGGCGCCCGGCCCGGTGGACGACCGCTCCGGGCTGCGGGCCGACTGCGCGAACTGCTTCGGTCTGTGCTGTGTGGCCCTGGCGTTCTCACGGTCCACGGACTTCGCCGTCGACAAGGCCGCCGGGGACCCGTGCGCCAACCTCGGGCAGGACTTCCGCTGCGGCATCCACGACCGGCTGCGCCCCCAGGGCTTCCAGGGGTGCACGGTGTACGACTGTTTCGGCGCGGGCCAGAAGATCTCGCAGGTCACCTTTGCCGGCCGGAACTGGCGCGAGTCGCCGGACGGATCGCGGCAGATGTTCGCGGCGCTCCCGGTGATGCGCCAGCTGCACGAGCTGCTCTGGTACCTCGCCGAGGCGGGCGGCCGTCCGGCCGCGCGTCCGGTCCACCGCGAGGTGGCGGCCGAGCGGGAGCGGATCGAGCGGCTGACCCTCAGCGACGTGGACACGCTCCTGGAGCTGGATGTCGCGGCGCTGCGCGCCGGGGTGAACACCCTGCTGCTGCGCACCAGCGAACTGGTGCGCGCCGAGGTCAAGGGCAAGAAGAAGGACCGCAGGGGCGCCGATCTGTTCGGGGCCCGGCTCAGGGGCGCCGATCTGCGCGGCGCGGACCTGCGCGGGGCGTACCTCATCGCGGCGGATCTGAGCGGGGCCGACCTGCGGCTCGCCGATGTCATCGGCGCGGACTTCCGTGACGCCGACCTCGCCGGGGCGGACCTCACGGACTGCCTGTTCCTGACCCAGACGCAGGTCAACGCGGCACGCGGCGACGAGGCCACGGTGCTGCCGGCCGGACTCGACCGCCCTTCGCACTGGCGCGCGGGGACGGCGGGTGTGGCTGAGCCGTCCGGCCGCGGGGAACCGCCGTCGGGCACCCCGGGCGCCTCCGCCCGCAGGGGCGCCTCGTCCCGCAAGCCCGGCGGCACCCGGCGCAGGGGCCCCGGCTCGGGGGGATCGCGCCGCAAGTAGCGGCCAGGCCTCCGGCGGGGCTCCGGCGTCTTCCCTTCGCCAGCTCCCGGCGCAGGGCCCGGCCCGGCTGGATCGCGCCGCAAGTAGCGGTCGAGCCTCCGGCGGCACCCCTTCCCCGGCCCCCTGCGCAGGGGCCCGGCGCGGCGGGATCGCGCCGTAAGCAGCGGTCGGCCTCCGGCATCTCCCCTTCCCCGGCCCCCGGCGTAGGGGCCCGGCCCGGCGGGAGCATGCCGCATGTAACAGTCGGCCTCCGGCGTCTCCCTTCACCCCAGCCGGCAGGCCCCACCCCACTATTCATCGCGTGTATACACCTCGCGTATAGTCCGGGGCATGTTCTGGTCCAGGCCGAAGGGGAGTCGCGTCATGCGCAGCAGCAATTCCGGAGTCCGTCGCGTCCGGGGGCGGGCCGCCGTCGCGCTGGTGGCGGTGGGCGCACTCGGGCTGACGCTGACGGGCTGCTCCGACGGCGCCGTCTCGCCGCGCTCCGCCCGTAACGAGGCGCTCGACAGCAAGGCCGCGGCCGGTGCCGAAGCGGGGGCCGCCGCCGGGGTCGACTGCCGCAAGGCCAAGTGCATCGCGCTCACCTTCGACGCCGGGCCGGGCGTGAAGACGCCCCAACTGCTGGACACGCTCAAGGAGAAGAAGGTGCACGCCACCTTCTTCCTGCTCGGCGCGAACCATGTGGAGAAGTACCCGGACACCGTGCGCCGTATCGCCGCCGAGGGGCACGAGGTCGCCAACCACACCTGGTCGCACGAGCGCCTGGACAAGCTCAAGCCCGCCGAGATACGCACCGAACTCAACCGCACCCAGGAGGCGGTGGCCGCGCTGACCGGCCGCAAGCCCGTTCTGATGCGACCGCCCCAGGGCCGTACCAACAAGGAGGTCACCAAGGTCAGCAAGGAGCTCGGGCTCTCGCAGATCCTGTGGAGCGCGACCGCCAAGGACTACTCCACCAACGACTCGGCCCTGATCACCCGGCGCATCCTGGACCAGGCCGACCGCGACGGCATCATCCTGCTGCACGACATCTACGACGGGACCGTGCCCGCCGTGCCCGGGATCATCGACGCGCTGAAGGCGCGCGGCTTCACCTTCGTGACCGTGCCCCAGCTGCTCGCCCCCGCCGCCCCGGAGCCCGGCCGGCTCTACCGCCCCTGACCCGCACAGCCGCGCAGCCGCGCCGGTACGACCCCCGGGACGGGGCACCGCGATTTCGCCTTCAGCGTGGACCGGTTCTCAGAAGCCGTGCCGGCGGGCAGAGTTGCGCCATGAAGCTGTTGATACTGGGTGGTACGGAGTTCGTCGGACGCGCCGTGGCCGAGGACGCGGTGGCCCGCGGGCACGAGGTGACGGTCTTCCACCGGGGCCGCCACGAGCCGCCCGCCGGTGTGCGGGCGCTGCTCGGCGACCGGACGGCCGAGGACGGTCTGACGGCCCTCGCCGACGGGCGCTGGGACGTGGTGGTGGACACCTGGTCGGGGGCGCCCTCGGTGGTGCGCGACGCGGCGAGGCTGCTCGCGCGGGGACGCGTCGCCCGGTACGTGTACGTGTCGAGCCGTTCCGTGTACGAGCACCCGGTCCCGCCCGGGACCGACGAGGGCGCGCCGCTCGTCGACGGGTCGCCGGACGCTGCGGACGACGTGGAGTACGCGCGGGCCAAGCGGGGCGGCGAGCTGGCCGCCGTCCGGGAGTTCGGCCCGGACCGCACGCTGCTGGTGCGCGCCGGACTGATCCTCGGCCCGTACGAGAACATCGGGCGGCTGCCGTGGTGGCTGGGGCGCATGGCGCGCGGCGGCGAGGTGCTCGCGCCGGGGCCGCGCGATCTGCCGGTGCAGTTCATCGACGTACGGGATCTGGCGGAGTGGATCGTGAGCGCCGCCGACTTCGGGCTCTGCGGGCCCTACAACCTGGTCTGCCCGCCGGACCACACCACCATGGGCGAGCTGCTCGACGCGTGTACGCGGGTCACCGGCGGCGGCGCGGAGCTGCGCTGGACGGACCCGGAACCGATCCTGGCCGCCGGGGTCGAGCCGTGGAGCCAGCTGCCGGTGTGGATTCCGCCGGGCGAGCTGCACGGCACGATGCACGGCTCGAACGTGTGGAAGGCCGTGCTCTCGGGGCTGCGCTGCCGGCCCGTCGAGGAGACGGTCGCCGACACCTGGGCCTGGCTGGCCTCGATCGGCGGCGAGGCGCCGCAGCGGCCGGACCGCCCCCGGGTCGGGCTGGACCCGGAGACGGAGCGGAAGCTGCTGCACGGCTGAGCCGTGCGGGCGCCGGCCCCTGGGACGGTCCGTCAGTGCTGCCGCCGGCCCTTGGAGGACCAGCGGGCCTGATGGCCCGTCAGAGAGGCAGCAGGTCGGGGCGCTTGGGCTCCACGTGGTCGCCGGAGCTCTCGCCCCGCAGCCGTCGCCCGATCCACGGCGCCAGGTGCTCGCGCGCCCACTGGATGTCGTCGCGCCGCACCTCCAGGGTGCCGCGCGGCGGCTGCGGGGGCCACGGCTGGTCCGGGTCGGCCGGCACCGCGAGCCCGAGCACCTGGGCGGCGCGCAGCGCGACCCGGGTGTGCCCTTCGGGCGACAGATGCAGCCGGTCGACGTCCCACGCCCGCCTGTCCTGGACGGACTTCAGCGACCACAGGTCGAGCACCGGGCACCCGTAGCGGTCGGCGATGGAGCGCACGTGCGCGGTGTACGTCGCCACCTTGCCGCGCAGGTGCTTGAAGACCGGCACCCCGCGCGTGTCGAACCCGGTGGTCACCATCACCGTCGGAATCGAGCTCTTGAGGTCCGCGACCGCGCGCTCGAAGCGCTCGGCCACGTCGTCCGGGTCACTGCCCGGCCGGATGATGTCGTTGCCCCCCGCACAGAAGGTCACCAGGTCGGGTTTGAGCTCCTTGGCCCGCGGTACCTGCTCCTCGACGATCTGGTCGAGGAGCCTGCCGCGGACCGCGAGATTGGCATAGCGAAAGGCCCCCTCCGGTCGCTGATCTGCCAGTAGCACGGCGAACCTGTCCGCCCAGCCGACGAACGCCCCGTCCGGGCCGGGGTCGCCGACACCTTCCGTGAAGCTGTCGCCGATCGCCGTGTACGACCCGAACGTACCGCTGTTGAATGATCTCGAATCGTCTGCCACGAGACCATATCTTTCCCTTATTGGTGTGACCTACGCGACCGTAAGGAGGGGTTGACGGTGGGTGATATAGACCACCCGGTCAGTTTCCCCCAGCGGGAATACGCCGAATACCCCCGGCTCACCGGACAGAACCGGGTCGGACCGCGTCCGTCAGAGGGTGGCGCCCTGCTGCCTGAGGTAGGCGATCGGGTCGACGTCGGAGCCGTAGTCGGGCGTGGTGCGGATCTCGAAGTGCAGGTGCGGGCCGGTGACGTTGCCGGTGGCGCCGGAGAGTCCGAGCTGCTGGCCCGCGGTCACGCTCTGCCCGGCCGAGACGGAGAGCTGCGAGAGGTGGGCGTACTGGGAGTACATGCCGTCCGCGTGCCGGATGACGACCTGGTTGCCATAGGCGCCGCCCCAGCCGGCCGAGACGACCGTGCCCGCGCCGACCGCCTTGACCGTGGTGCCGGTCTCGGCCGCGAAGTCGACGCCCGTGTGGTAACCGCTGGACCACATGGATCCGGCCATGCGGTACGGGGTGCCGATGCTCACGCTGTCGAGGGGCGCGCGGAAACCGGCGGAGGAACCCTGGTCCGCGCGCCCCTCGACAGCGTGAGCATCGGCACCCCGTAC
>NZ_JBJHPC010000312.1:0-8572 GCF_045257485.1 Streptomyces sp. YS-3
GTCCCCGCCCGCCCCGTCCACATGACGCAGACCGGGATGCACCATCCCAAGAAGCGTCGACACCCCGTCCTCGAACACCTGTGGGTCCCGGGCGAGTTCCTCCCACCGCGACCATCTCCCCATGTCGGCAGTGTGCTGCAAACATGGGCCACCGCGCTGGCAAATGCCCCTAAGCCTGCCACGTTCCTAGCCAGGTCCGCCGAGTTGCGGCCCCTCATGGCAGACTCGGTGCCCCGCCTGTTCAACATCCTGCTTGACGCTCTCCAGGTACAGGAAGTCCGAGGGGGTTTGCGGTACGAGGCCGTGAGACCCCGACGATGTCCTGGTGCGCCAACAGCGTGCGCACGAGGTCGGAGCGTCAAATCCGGGGCGCCATCCGCTTCGGCACGAGGGCGGTCGAGCAGTCACAGACGCCCCTATAACGGGGGGTCGGTCGAGACCGTCCTGACCAGGTTGAAGACCTCGCGGGCGGCGTATCGCTTGAGGCATCGGATGATCTCACGCCGGGTCTTGCCCTCCCGGGTGCGGCGTTCGTAGTACGCCTTGGTGCGCGGGTCGTGGCGCAGGCGGGTGAACACGATGCGGTGCAGAGCGGCGTTTGCCTGTCGGTCGCCGCCGTGGTTGAGCCGGTGCGAGCTCCGGCCGCCCGAGGAGTACTCGATGGGGCTGACTCCGCACAGGGCGGCGAAAGACGCTTCGGTGCTCAGCCGCTCGGGATTGTCGCCCCTGGTGATCAGGAGCGTGGCAGCGGAGTCCGGGCCGATACCCACCGGCGCGAGCAGCTGCGGGGCATGGCGTTCAACGAGCCCGGCAGTCGCTGATTCAGCTCGTCGATCTGCCCGGTGAGCTGCTCGATGCGCTGAGCCAGCATGCTCAGCGTCATGCGAGTGGCCTCGGCTACAGGGTCCTCATCGCTCCCACCGGCCTCGCCCTCGCGCGGGCTGAGGCGTGCGCAGGTGCGGAACAGTGCGCGGTTGCCCAGGCTGGACAGTCGCTCCCGCAGGGCCGGGTCGGCTACGACCAGGACGGCCTTGAGCTGGTTGATCGCCTGAGTGCGCGCCTTGACCGCGGAATCCTTGGCAATCTTGAACATCCGGGCGCTCTGCACCGGACCGTCGCCGGTCTTGGCGCGAGCCCTGGCGCGACCATTGAGCACGGCCCGCGCGGCGGCCTGAGCGTCGAGCGGGTCCGACTTCCCGAGCAGCCGACGAGCCGAGCGGTCGGGCCGGTTCACCTCGAACACCACTACCTGCTGCGCCAGCAGGTAGCGCGACAGGCCCGCACCGAAGGTACCGGTGCCCTCCACTCCGGCCCGGCGCACCGTGCCTAACTTGCGAGCCCAGGCGAGCAGCCGACGGTAGCCGACCGCCGTAGCCGGAAAGGACTTGATGCCCAGGGTCTGGCCCAGCGAGCAGACCACTGCGGCGACATGAACTTCTCCGTGCGTGTCCACACCCAGGACGACCTCGCCCCCGGCGGGCGGGCCTGTGCTGGTTGGAAGAGGTGCTGCGCTGTCTGATCGTCATGGTGGTCTGCCTCCCGCGTGGTGATGTGCTGGGTGGCCGGCACCTGCCGGTCGGGCGGTCTGAACCATGATGGCGCCTGAAAGACGGCAAGGCCCCTATTGGGACACGCCCTGTGGCTCGGTGACAGCAAGCACCATCCACAACGGCAGTCGACATGCCCGTGACAAGACACTTCGGTCAAAAAAGTCATGAGTCAGACCCCGTCCGGAACAGTGCTACGCAACCGTCCCACTGCCCTCAGCGCCACCGCATGCCCCGACCGCTCCCGAGAGACTTCGTCCGAACCGGCACCGAACCTGCTCTGGACGGGACAACGATGAGTTGACTCTCCATCCGCCCGTGACCGGAATCGACGGACTGCCCAGTGGCCCGCCCTACCAGCTGCCCCTCGCAGACTTCCTCCCGCTCCTCCACCAGGTGGCCGGTCCCGGCCGCCGGCGTGCGAGCACTGGCGGCTCGCCCCCACTCGATGTGCGGCGGCATCACACCGCAGGGCCATGCCCCCCAGCGGCACATTCTCCCGACAGGCGAACAGTCCGGAGATAGCCACTCTCAGGGGCTGGCGCACCACGTTGGCGAAATCGACGGACAGGGCGACCACGACCGGGCCCTTGGGAAATGTCCCGACGAGTGCCTGGGGCCTTGTCGGCTCAACACGGGAACCCGCCTCTACGACGAGGATACGGCGACCACAATCCGCCAACGTTCGCCGGCATCCTCTCCGGTGACCGGACTAATCAGAGCCCGTGAAGCATCCTGAACCACCGGCATCCACCGCAACGGAGCGTCGGCCGAACCTGGTCCAAGCCGAAAGAGCTGCAGCACAACGGCTTGCTTCGTCCAGTCGGCCACTCGCTCACGCGCCGTACTGACGCACCTGGCGAGATCCCGCCGCGCGGTTGCGACAACTGCCCATGATCCGCCCGGAGTTGTCAGTGCCCCTTGGTACACACAGCTTCAGGGCCGCTGGGTGCGGCCCGTGATCACGGGAGGGGAGCCCGCCATGTCGAAGCCGCCCGCCGGCTATCACCACGTTCGCGCCCACATCCGCCGTAACCCAGGACCGCGCGGTGCGCGCCGGATGTCCGGCTGGCTGACGGTCGGGCTCATCGCCCTCGCCGTCCTGTGGGTCAAGTTCTTCGGGCTCGGCGACACTTCCGCCAACACCCCGACCGAGCAGCGCCCCACGCCGTCCGTCTCTCAGCCCGCGCCGTCCCGCGGATGAGCCGCCGACGCCGGCTGCGTATCCGCCGCCCGCGCGGACCCGCCGAACTCGCCGCCGCCGGCCTCACCTTCGCGGCGGGCACGGCCTTGCTGCTGCCTGGGCTACGCGTCCTCCTCGGTGCCCTCGTCACGCACTGGCAATGGCCGTCGCTCATCCTCCTTGTCGTCGCTGGAGCCGGGGCGCTGCGCGCGGGCCTCGCCCGGAGCAGACAACGCCGCGACCGTGTCCGCCGGGTGGGTCTGTCCTTGCGGGCGGAGCAGCTCGACGCCATGGACGACCCCGCTTTCGAGGAGGCGCTGCGCGACCTGATGATCCGTGACGGCTGGCGTGCACGGCGGGTTGGATGAGGTGGCGACCAGGCCGCCGACGTGACGGCCGAGCATCCGCTTCTTGGACGTGCAGTGCTCCAGGCCAAGCACACCCGCACCGGCGCCAAGGTCGGCGCTCCCGTCCTGTACCCGGTCAACGGCACCGCCGGTCCCGTGCATGGCGCGCAGCATGCGGTGGTCGTGACCAACTGGGGCTTCACTCGCGATGCACGGGCCTGGGGTGCGCGCCACCACATCCACCTGGTCAACCGCGAACAGCTGCACCAGTGAGCCCAGGACGGTGCCGCCCTGCACGAACTGCTCGCCCTGCCCACCCGTCCGCGCCGCATGCTTCGCCGCGCCGCCTGATCCCACAGCCTCGTTCCAGCTCTTCAACGCGCCCTGGAGGGTGGTCATGTTCGACGAGGACGGCCGTCTCGATCCGTTCCTGAAAACACTGCTCTACGGCGTCTTCGCCCTCGCACTCGGCAAGATGCTGTGGAAGTGGCTGACCGGCGCCGCCGTGGCATGGATACTCAACGGACCCTGGGCATGGCTCACCGGCCATCCCTGGTGGGCCGCCCTCATCTGCGCCGGCGCGCTGGTGACGCTCGTGGCCGCAGCCAGAGCCGTACTCGCCGTACTCGGCTTCGCCGGCGCCTACGCCGGACCCCTGCCTGCCACCCCACCCGCGCTGGAACCGGACACGGCCGACGTTGGCGTGACCTTCCGCATGCGGGAGCTGGCGGCCATGAGCCCGACCGAGTTCGAGCAGGCGTGCGCCGAGCTCCTGGTCCGTGACGGATTCACCGACGTCCAGCGCGTTGGCGGAGCAGGGGACCTGGGCGCCGATGTCCGTGCGGTCGACAGCGACGGCGACCTCGTCATCCTCCAGTGCAAACGCTACCGCGCACGGGTCACCTCCGGGCACGTGCAGCAGTTCAACGGCACCGCGCGGCCCCACCACGGCGCCGACGTGGCCATCATGATCGGCCTGGCCGGGTTCACCGAGCCCGCTGCCACGTTCGCACGCCAGCACCACATCACCGTTCTCGGCTGCGCCGAGATCAAGAAGTGGGCGCATGGCACCCACCTGTACCAAGCCGTCCACGTCCTCACCTGACGTGCCTCCACCCGCCCGTCGGACACAGCCGAAGGAGAATCCTGCCCATGCCCCCTGAACCACGAGGACAGACCGCAGCCTGGGCGAAGTCACTGGGCTGCCTGATACTCCTGATCCTCATCCCCCTGATCGTCTGGATCCTGGTGTCCTTCCAACACTCGGGCGCAATCCCCTGGTAGACGCCGCTGCACCCGCACGCCAGACTCCCAGGCACACTCGCCCGCCAAGTCGAAGACGACACCGCGCTGATGCCTGCGCCCCGTCCGGCACCTGCTCGGAATCACGACCCTGGCATCCCGATGACCGTTGGCAGCCACAGAAACGGAAAGCTCCGCCGTCTTAGCTGAGCGAAAGCGCAAGAATTCGACGCAGGAACAAAGAGGCATCGAATAATTCTTAAGATGAACAGGCATGCCGTTCACCGTCAAATGCTCGGAGCCTCATCTCACCACTCGAAAGAGGCATAGCCAGCATCGGTTACACGAGGACCCATCCGGGGAGAAGAGATGCGAACCACACCACAAGCCTATCGATCCCGAGTTGATTCACATGAGCAACAAGAGATTGTCGTCCGACGGTCCCATCAGCTCCAAATCCCCACGCCACACGGTCACTTACATCGGGGGGATGCAGGGAGTGCAACTTCGCCATGAACTAGCCATCGCCCTCTGCGAGCTACTCCTATGGGCCGAGCGTGAACAGGGGGCAGAAGGAGGACGCGACAAACGGGCGGATAGCCAGTGACTGGGCAAGAAGAGCCCCTGCGGGCAGACAGTTCCCCACAAGCAATCACACCGGGTATCGCCCGGTTCTCCGACCTGGCCGTCTCACCATTCGCGCTTCCAGCGTTTCTGTTGAGAGGCGATGTTCGTGTGGCGTGGATCGGCCGGACATCAACCGAGGAAAGCCAGGACCCTCGCCTTTCGCTAATTCGGCAGCTCCAGCGATGCAGGTCCGCGATCCCCGACACTTGGACCATCACATGCCATTTCTTCGACATCGAATCCGGCCGTCTGCCTTTGGGGGCACGCGGCCACGGGGCGGGCGCGGAGAAATTCGACATCCCGATCGCGCGCGACGGCGGCATCGCCGATCTCCTCCGGGAGGCGTCCAGCAAGAGCAGGCGGTTCGATGTCGCCATCTCTGAAAGCACGTCACGGATTGCCCGTGGAATGTTTGAGAGTCTGTCCATCGAGCGCACGCTCGAAAATTCGGGCGTCCCGCTATTCGCCTGGAATGAGTCGATCAGGCTTGACGGCGGCAGGTCGCAGCAGATCTTGCAGCGCCGGATCAACCAGTCGGTGGCTGAGTACGAGGTGTACAACGCGCTTGAGACGTCCTGGGGCGGCCTGTGCGCACACATCCGCGAGGGCTGGAACATCGGGAAGCCGCCGTACGGATACGCCGCCAAGAGGTACCGGAACCCGAATCCGGTCAAGGCGGACAAGGGGTCGATGAAGAGCCGGCTCGTGCCCGACGGCCTACGGGCTGAGACCGTGACACAGATCGCCTCCTGGCGCTACTTCGACGGGCTAGGGTACGGAGCTATTACAGATCTGCTGAATGCAGACCTGGAACGCTACCCACCCCCGCAGCCGCCAGGGGGTGTCCGCGCTCGCGGAGCCTGGGGGAAATCGACGGTTTGCGAGATCCTCAGAAACCCGAAGTACACCGGCTATCAAGTGTTCAATCGACGGGCTTCGCGCTCTAGGAGCGGGAAGGTAAACGACCCTGCGCTGTGGGTGTGGTCTCCCTGCCCTGTCCACGAGCCCCTGATCCCGAAGTGGATGTTTGACGAGCTTACCGCCCGCCGGCTGGCCCGACGATCCCCAAGTAAATCGCGACCATCCACCACTGCGGAAGTGCGATGCTACGTGCTGCGCGGCAGGGTGTTCTGTTTCTGCGGGCGGCGCCTTCACGGAAATCACCGCAAGGGCATTACCTATTACGTGTGTTGGCCGAAGGCGAACAACCGGGGGCGCCCCGACTCGTATGCCGGGCATCCAAGAGCTCGCTACGCCAATGAATCCAAGCTGTTCAAGGCCGTGGCAAGGCTGTACTCCGACCGCCTGCTCGGACCGCGTCACCTCGATCGCCTCACAGGAGAGCTGGCTCTCGCTGTCACCCCCGGCTCGCAGGCTCCCAGTGACTCAACACCACATCCCGAAAACCCATACTTTTCTGAAGCTCTGGCAGCGTTGCCACGGAATGCTCACACCGACCTCCTCGCTTATCTCCCCTTCCTGATCACCAATCTGGAGTCAGCGCCGAAGCCTCTCCTTCTCCGCTTGTTCCAGGTAACGAAGCTGGCTATTCGCCTGCCAGCCTCCGGTGACGTCTACTCTCTGTCACTTTCCCTTCCGGCCAACTACAGAATTACCGTCCCCTCGCGTCGCACTAGCTGACCTGCGCGTGATGGGTCTCCGCCTGGGGGCCGGGAACCGACCGCCAGCTGGACCCGCGGCATCCAGGACTGCTCATTGCAGCCTGTGGCGGCCGAGCCTGCGGGCTCGGCGCGGCGTTAGGGTCCGTCCCGTGAGCGAGAACGAGCACGAAGTGAAGATGGCCCGCCCGCGCATGGCAGCCGGCGCCCTCTTCTTCGACGACGCCGACCGGGTCCTGCTCGTCGAGCCGACCTACAAGGATTACCGCGACACCCCCGGCGGCTACGTCGAGCAGGGGGAATCTCCGCGTCACGCTTGCGTGCGGGAAGTCCACGAAGAGCTGGGCATCAGGCCCTTCGTCGGCCGCCTGCTCGTCGTGGACTGGGCGCCGAATCCGGGCGAGGTCGACAAGGTCCTCTACCTCTTCGACGGCGGCCGTCTCAGCGCGGACCACCGGCAGCAGATCGTACTGACGAGCTCCGCAGCTTCGGCTTCCACCACGCCGAACAGCTTCCGGACCTCACCATCCCCCGCCTTGTCCGGAGAATCGCTGCCGGCCTTCAGGCCCGGCTGACGGCACTACCCCGTATCTGGAGCACGGGATGGCGCCGGACACGGCGTCGTAGGTCGGGAGCACCGCCCGCTGTTACAGGAATCCGCATGGCACACATGCACATCCGACTACGCCGGCGAATTCCTCCAAGGACGCCTGGCCGCGGGGAAGCGGACCCAAGTACTGGATACCTGGCGGGTCACGACCCACGATGCGGAGGTGGCTGATCGCCTGGCCAGCCTCCAGTGTGGCCAGCCTATTCCCAATGAGAGTGGAGGGGATGACGCCTATATGGTGCTGGCGGCCCGCGAGGCCGTAGCTCGACCTGCTGATCGAGCTGCGCAACGGAGCAGCTCACACCGCTCCTGACAGCACCCTGGCCAAGGGGATGATCTCTCCCCTCGCGCGGACGGTCGCGGCGCTGCTTGGTGATCTCGGCAAGCCGCTGGACACCTTCTGGGAACGGTGGACGGACGCGGTCAAGGCCGCCGTCAACGAGCGGGAGGATCAGGTCTTCCGTGACGTCCAGCTCCGGACCGCCCAGGCCCGACACGCCTTCGAAGACCGGTTCGTCGGCCTTCCGGCGGAGACCAAGGAGGGCGCTCTCAAGGCGCCCCAGCCCCCGCAACGAGGAGTGGTTCGTCCGGCCGACGGAGTACCTGAAGGACGGCACCGTTGTCCTGAAGACCTCGGGTGGCGCATGCCCGGCTTGCGGCGGTCAAGGACTCCTCACGTTCGAGCTGGCCAGCCGGACGGCCACGAACACGCACTACTCCGCGAACGGCTTCGGCTGCTACCTGTGCAACTTCGAAGCGAGTGGGCCGGATGAGATGGCCGCCCTACGGAAGGCCAGCACTCCGCCGATGATGACCACGGTGTCCGTATCGCACGGGCCGACGCTTCCTCCTGAGGTGCTGAAGGCGCTGGACGAGGAAGACGCCTGATCCACCCCGAATGCCCCGGCTCCCAGAGTCGTGCCCTTCCCCATGTCCCGAACCGCGCCGGGTCCTCCTGCACACCCACCCGCGAGGGGGTCCCCTTGTTGTTCCCCGAGCGTGCTCAGAGTGGCTGCAGGAAAGGTGACACCGGCACCGACATCGGCAAGCTGATCAGCCCAGCGATCAGGTCGCCGCCGCGGTGGCCATCGTGCTCACAGGGCGGACGTACGCCAGCCCCTCACGCCCGATTGCTGGAGGCGACGTTCAGCAGCGGTCAGTGTTGACCTGGCGGTCTGCCGCCCTGGGCCGCCCGGGGACGGCACACGCTATCAGCGGAGCCGGCAACTCCCATTCCGGTCGGTGTTCGTGGTGCCGGGACGCCCTTTCCCCCATGGCTCTCCCTCAAGGCTTTCCCCACGGCGACGCGGGCCTGGCCGTATGGTGGGGCTCGGCATGCGGCGGGGCTCGTACCGGGCTCGGTGCGGTTCCGCCGCTCGACGGGGTGGGAGGGGGGT
>NZ_JBJHPC010000313.1:0-8551 GCF_045257485.1 Streptomyces sp. YS-3
GGTCAGTCGTGCGGGGGGAGGGCGCCGAGCTGGTGGTCGGCCACGTTCACGGCCTCGTCGACCAGCCGGCGCAGATGGCCGTGGCGCAGCGAGTAGACCACCCGGCGCCCGTCCTTGCGGGTCGCCACCAGACCGGCCAGGCGCAGCTTGGCCAGGTGCTGGCTGACCGAGGGGCGGGCCGCCCCGCAGGCCTCGGTGAGGGTGGTGACATCCGCCTCGCCCTTGCCGAGCTCCTTGAGCAGGGCGAGCCGGGTGCGGTCCGCGAGCAGCGTCAGCACGGCGACCGCGACGTCCAGGCGCTCGTCCTCGCCAGTGGTGCGCGGGTGCGGGGAGTGCGCATCCGACAGGTGCTTGCTCGCGCTCATGTGCACATCGTAGAGGTCCGGTGCGGGCCCGCCGGGGGGCCGGACCGCACCGGACCGCCCTTCAACGGGTCGGGATCACGCCGCCGTCGACCCGGACGACCTGCCCGGTGATGTGCCGCGCGGCGGGCGAGGCGAGGAACCGTACGACGGCCGCCATGTCCTCGGGCTGTCCGGCCCGGCCGAGCATCGTCTCGGCCACCCGGGCCTCGTGGAACTGCTCCGAGCGGCGGTCGCGGAAGAACTCCGTCTTGTCGACGTAGCCCGGTGCCACCACGTTGCAGGTCACCCCGCGCGGCCCGAGCTGGCGGGCGGCGAAGATGTTCCAGCTGTTCATGGCCGCCTTGGCCGCGCCGTACGAGCCCGCGCCCCGGTCGGCCGCGAAGGAGCTGATGTTGACCACGGCGCCCCCGGAGGCGAGCTGCTTGTCCACGGCGGCCGTGGTCAGCACGGCGCCCAGCAGGTTCGCCTCCAGGTTGGCCCGCCAGCGTTCGGCCAGGGCCCGCAGATCGCCCGGCGGCGGGGCGTCGAACTCCCGGTTTCCGCCCGCGTTGTTGACGAGGACGTGCAGCACGTCCGGCAGCCGCTCGCGGAAGCCCTCCAGCTGCTCGGGGTCGGTGACGTCGCAGGGCAGCGCCGTCACCCGGCCGTCGAGCTCCTCGGCGGCCCGCAGCAGCACGTCCTCGCGGCGGCCACTGATGACGACATGGTCGCCGTCGGCGAGGAAGGCCGCGGCTATCGCCTTGCCGATGCCGGTGCCGCCGCCGGTCACCAGGACGGTTCGAGTCATCTCCACACACTCCAGGGGTCGTTGCAGCGAGGTCGGGCGGGGTCGCGCGGGCGGCTCGCGGGCCGCGTCTCAGGCCCAGGTGCCGAAGGCCCGGGCCTCCATCAGGTCGTGGCTCAGGTAGCCGTCGTGCGGACTGGTCGGGCCCGCCTGGTACGTGGGGATGGGACCCAGCAGGACCTTGCGGATCGACCGCTCCCGAAGCGCCTCGCGCGCCAGCGGCTCGTCGCCGCCGAGGATGGTGAGCGCGAGCGTGTCCCGCAGCGGGCCGAACCCCTCCTCGCGCCGCCACGGCAGGATCCACACGCACGGGAACGAGAGCTCGATCCGGGCGCCGGGGTGGTCCGCGCGGTCGCAGAGCAGGACGGCGGGGCGCAGCGCGGCCGACCCGTCCCCGAGGTCCGCCACCGGCCCCTCGGGATACAGCGGCGCGGCCACGTCCACCGCCCCCTCCAGCCGCCCCGTCAGATGCTCGCGCAGCGCCCGTGCCTCGGCGAGCGGCAGCACCGGGACCTGCGCCTCGGGCGACTGGGGCGGCGCCGGGGTCAGCCGGGCGAGCCGCTCGGCCACGGCCGCGGCCAGCGCCGCGGGATCGGCTTCGGTGAACACGGCGGTCGCGTTGGTGCAGCGCATCCCCGCGTCGTAGCCGACCGAACGGCAGATCACGTCGACCGTCTGCTCGGTGATCTCGCCGGTGTGCAGCAGTTTGGAGCGGCCCGGGCCGCGCAGGATGACCCGGCGGTCCCCGCCGTAGCGCCGGGCCGCCGCGTCCCCGCCGAAGACCAGGCTCAGATCGGCCGCCTCCACCAGCGCGTCCCCGGTGGCGTGGCTGCCGGGCAGCAGGGAGAGGTAGTGCGGGGCGACGCCCGCGTCCAGGAGCGCGGCGATCATCCGGGCCGGAGTGAACGGATCGCGCGTCCCCGGCCGCACCACCAGCCGGTACCCGCAGGCCAGCGCGGTGAGCCACTGGGTGTGGGTGCCGGGGTTGTTGCTGGGCGCGATCACGGCGAGGACATCGCCGCGCCGGGTCCAGACGGTGGAGATCTCGCCCGGGACGGGCGCGGTCGGGACGCCCGCCGGGCGTTCGGCGAGGAACTTCGCCCCCACGTGTCCGAACGTCTCCGCGACATCGCGCAGCGAGTGCCGGGCCACCGCGATGGGTACCCCCGCGACCCGGGACTGGAGCTCGCCATAGGCCTGCGGGGTCAGCCCGTTGAGGGTCGCGGACGCGAAGAGCTCGCCCGCCGCCGCGATGCGCTCCGGCTCCGGCGTCCGCTCGGCCCCGGCCCGCGCGTCCGCGACGGTCAGCCGCGCGAGCAGCGGCGGGGCGAGGTGGACCAGCGCCAGCGGAGTGCCGTCGACGCCCGCGAGTTCGGCGCGCTCGGCCGACTGCCGGGGCAGGCCCGCCCGGATCAGCGGGATCTCGTGCAGGTCCTTGGCCTCGGCCATCAGTACACCCCTTCGACCACGGAGGTGCCCGCCGACTCGTACGGGCGGACTCCGGAGAGCTCGATGCCGGGGAAGCCGTCGGCCGAGGCGCGGCGGGTCGCCAGGTCCCGCTCCAGGGTCGGCGGGGTGAAGTAGTCCCGGGTCAGCACGGTGATGACGACGCGGCCGTCCTCGTCGTCGGAGACGATCCGGTCGGGCTGCGCGGGGTCGACGAGTTCGACGACGGTGTACGGGTAGAAGGGGCGGAAGACGCACGGCGCCGCGTCGCCGGGGCGCGGGGTGCGCTGCGGGGCCACGCCCATCATGGTGTTGCCGTACGCGCCGGCCAGCCTGGCCCGCGGGAACATCTCCTCGTCCAGCAGGCGCAGGGTCTCGCCGTCCATGCTGGTGCCGCCCCAGATGATGCCGCGCACGCTGTCGCGCAGCAGGGCGTACACGTCCTCGCGGGCGCCGATGGACTCCAGGATGCGCGGGGTGGTGGAGATGCCCCGGACGTCCTGGGTGCGCAGGACGTCCTTGACCTGGTCGAGGATGTGGTCGACATAGCGGCGGAACTCGCTCTGGCGCCCCTCGCTGACACAGCGCCGCACCCAGCGCGGGTCGAGGTCGACGAAGTAGCAGAGCATGCCGCGCAGTTCGGAGAGGGTGCCGATGTTCTTGGCCATGACGTGCGGGCCGGTGGGGCCGATGTGCAGCCAGTTGCCCTCGCCGGAGGGGAACCCCTGCTCGTCGAGCATCAGGCTCTGCCACTGGACGTTGCGGCGCCGCGAGGTGGCGTCCACGATCCGCTTGGGCGCGCCGGTGGCCCCGCCCGACTCGTAGATCCCGTACCGCGTGCCCGGCGCGCTGCCGCGCGGCACCAGCCGGTCGGCGGGTATGCGGCTCCAGTCGACCGGCACGTCCGCGAACAGCCGCAGATCCGCCAGGCTTTGGACGTCGGCGCGCGGGTCGAAGGAGAAGCCCTTGGCGCGCTCGACCCAGTACGGGCTGCCGGTCAGCGGGGAGAAGTGCCACTCCATGGTCGCGCGGACGAGGTCGTCGATGTCGGGCAGCTGGTCAAGTGGGGGCTCGAACACGGAAGTGAAGTCGTCGGCCATCTCGGTTCGGTCCTGTCCGTTCTGGAGGGATCGGCGACCCGGCGTCTCGACACGCGGCGGGCGTAGAACAGGTGACTGATTGTCAGAGGTCCTGATTGTTGGCAGTATGTTGAGCGCGGGAAGGGGCGTCAAGACCCGCGCCGCCGGTGGGGAGTCGGCCGCGCGGACGCGACGCCCCGATCGGCCGGGGGGCCGGGCCCGACCCCCCGGCCTCACCCCGCGGCCGGTGACCCCGGGCGGGCCCGGGGCGCGGGCAGCGGCCCGGCCGGCCGGATGCCGTGGACCGCGAAGGCGGTCAGGAGCGCCCGGGTGAGCCCCGGACGGCAGAGCACCGCCAGGGGCGCGCGGCGGCCCGGGTCCACCGGACCGGACCGCCCCTCCACCGGCGCGTACAGCCGGCTCACCTGGAGCCCGGCCGCCCGCGCCACCCGGAACAGCGCCTCGTCGCCCCACTCCCAGGCGCCCGCGGAGTGGATGTAGGCGTCGGCCTCGCCCTGGACCACCGCCAGGATCTTGGCGCCGGGCGAGCCCATCGGCACCAGCTCGGCCCCGGTCTGGCGCACCACCGTACGGGCGAACGCCGCCGGGTTGCGGGTGTCGACCACCACCCTCGGCCGCTGCCGGGGCACCGGCCGGGCCCGGCGCCACCCCGCGTCCCGGTCCGCCGTGCACACCACCTCGCACAGCGCGGGGACCGCGACGGCCGCGGCCACCACGCCCCGCTCCCGCTCCCACAGCGCGAGCTGCACCGACCAGTGCGGATCGCCGTCGGCGTGGTACTCCTCGGGCGAGTCCAGCGGCTCGACCAGCCACACCCGGCGTCTGCGCAGGGTGTCCGGCGCCCGGTCGGCCGGTCCGGTGAGGATCCCGTCGCGCGGGTAGCGGGCGCGGATCCGGTTGCGCAGCAGCAGCCCGGACCAGGTGCGGCCGAGCTGCGCCATCTTGGCGCCCCCGGGGGCGAGGCCGTCCTCGTGCTGCATCCGCAGATCGAGGAGCAGCCGTCCGGCCGCCACCGCGGAACGGGCGGCGAAGCCCGCGGCGAGGAAGTCGTCGGCGACGACCGTCCGTTCGGCGGTGCGCGGGGTCACGGGCATCGGCTCAGTCCTCCGGGTCCGGCAGGAAGTGCTGGAGGTGGGCCTTGAGGAAGTCCGCGACGGCACGCGGCTCGTGCCCGGTGACCCGGCGCACGTCATCGGTCACCGGCTCGCCCGCGCCCGCGCGGAACTGCCCGAAGAGCGCGTCCAGTTCGGCCACCCACGGCCGGTGCTCCCGGGCCAGCCAGGCCGCGAGCTCCGCCCCGGCGAGCTCCCGCGCCGAGACCGGCGCCGACAGCAGCCCGGCCAGCACCCGCGCGAGCTGGGCGAAGGTCGGCGCGGCCGGGCCGGTGAGGGCGTAGGTGCGGCCCTCGTGCCCCCGCTCGGTCAGTACATGGGCCGCCGCCTCCGCCACGTCGTGCTCGTCGACCACGCTCACCCCGCGCCCGCCCGCCGGGTCGACCAGCACCCCGCGCCGCCGCACCTCGGGCGCGTAGTGCCGGATCAGCTCCTGCATCGGGTAGTTGGGGGACAGGATCGTGTACGGCAGGTCCCGCTTGGCCAGATACCGCTCGGTGATCCAGTGGTGGCGGGCCCCGGGCGCGGGGCTGTCCTCCCGTACCGCCGCCTGCCAGGGCGACATCTTCACCAGCCGCGCGCCGACGTCGGCGGCGACGTCCACCGCGGCGCTCTGGCACTCGACGTCGCAGGCGGCCGAGAGGAACAGGCTCGCGCAGCCCTCGGCCGCCGCCCTGACCGAGGCCGGGTCCGAGAGGTCCCCGGCCACCACCCGTACGCCCGGCCCGGCCGGGACCCGCTCGGGGTCCCGGGCCAGGACGGCCACCTCCACCTCACGCTCCCGCAGCGCACGGACCACCAGCTGCCCGAGTCCGCCCGCCGCGCCGATCACGAACACTGTCACGGCCGCAGGGCCCCTTCCGCACTCACGCGCTCGGTCGGCATCGGTCAGTGCTTGTGCTCGTGCTGGTGGCCGTGGTGGTGCTTGTGGCTCTGCGGGTGGTGCCCGTGGTCGCCGTGGCCCTCGGGCAGCACCCCGCCGTGCGCGGCCAGATGGCAGGCGGGGCAGACCATGCGGCCCCGGTGGTCGTGCAGCGTCTCCACACTGGTGGGCTCACCGCAGTCCACGCACAGGTCGGTACGGGCCAGGTGCTTGACGCCCGGCGCCGGGGTCTCGGCATTCTGGACCGCGAGGATCTCCTCGTCCGCCACGCTCAGCAGCTTCGCGATCCGCTCGCCCTGGAGCCGGGCGAAGGCGGCCTCGTCCTCCGGGGTCGCGGTGCCGTCGTCGATCCGGCCCGCCAGCGCCCAGATCTCCTCCGTACGGAAGACGATGCTGCCCGCCTTCGCCCGTATCCGGACCCCCTGGGAGCCGTCCCGCTCCCACAGCGTGAAGACGTTGCGGCCGGTGTCCTGGTGGACCAGGTTGCGCTTGCCGTACGTACAGCCCGTGAGCACCTGGAGCGCGTCGACCGCACACGCGTCGGTCTCGGAGACCAGGACCAGGGGCGTGCCCGGCTCCTTCAGGTCGAGGGCGGCGAGCGCGGCCTCCGCGACACGGACGCCGAAGGCGGCGCCGGGGCACTCGTGGCCGTGGAAGCGGATGACGTCGTTGTATGCCTGGGTGCGATCCATGACGACCTCTTTACGGATGTACGGATGGGATACGGACGAGCGGTACGGCGCGCGGGAGCCGGGCCGGTTCAGGCCCCGGCCGCGCGCATGCCGGGCAGCGGCGGGACGATGCGGACGGCCGCCTCGCGGTCGTTGTCGCCCTCGAAGAACGCCCGCAGGAGGGGGCGGTGCAGATCGACGACGGACAGGATGAACGTCCACTGGCCCGACTCGGCGGCCAGCACCCGGTCCAGATGCGTGCAGGTGTCCCGCAGCGGATCGTGCGGCCAGGGCACCCGATGGGTGTGGTAGTTGCCGAACAGCACCCACCCGGCGTCGTCGCACGCGTCGTCGATGGCCATCAGCTCGCGCGGATCGGCGATCCAGCCGCGCTGCTCCATCGGGGTCTCGGACGGGATGGCGTGCTCCTCGACCACCTCGTCCATCCGGGCCCGGTGCCCGCTGTCGTGGCGCATGTTGACGATGAGCGGGAAGACCGAGCCGACCTGGATGCCGCCCTGCACCGGGCGGCCCGCGAGCATCCCGAACGCCTTGCGCTCCTCGGTCTCGCCCGCCAGGTAGTGGCCGGTGAACTTCCGTACGGCGTGGGCCACCAGGCTGGAGTAGAGGGGACGCGGGAAGACGATCTCGCGGGCCCGGGATATCTCCCCGGTGCCCGACTCGGCGGGCGCGAGCGCGGCGCTCACCGCGCGTCGCCGCCCTCGGTGTGCCGCGCGGGCCGGGCCAGGGCCTCACGGGCCCCCGCCACCGCCCGGTCGGTCAGCGCCACCGACTGGCCCAGATAGGTCGCCGGGTCGAAGATCTCGTCCAGGGCGGCGGCGTCCAGCGGCGCGCCCGCCAGCCCGTCGCGGCCGGTCACCTCGCGCATGGAGGTGCCGTTCTCCCGTGCCGCCTGGACGAGTTCGTACACGTACTCGTGGGCGGTCTGCTTCCCGATGTGCTTGCCGAGGGCGAGCATCAGCTTCTCGGTGGCGATCTGCTCGGCGACCGCCGCCACGTTGGTCCGCAGCCGCTCGGGGCGCACCGCGAGGCCGCCCACGAGGTGGGTGACGATCTCGCACGCCGACAGGGCGTAGTGCGAGGCGTCGGGCACACAGGCCCATTCGATGCGCAGCGTCCGCGAGTCGCGCTCGTGGTCGCCGCCCATGCAGGCCAGCGCGTTGGCCATCTGGGCCGCCGTGAGCCGGGCCATGACGACGGCCTGCTCGCACGCCTCCGGGTTGCGCTTGTGCGGCATGGTGCTGCTGCCGACCTGGCCGTGCCGCCAGCCGATCTCCAGCTCGCCGAACTCCGGCCGGGACAGGACGCGCACCTCGTCCCCGATCCGGCCCATCGTCCCCGCCACCATCGCCAGCGTGGACACGAACTCCACCACCCGGTCCCGTGACACGTGCCAGCCGACCGCCGGCGCCGTGAGGCCCAGACGGGCGGCGAACGCCTCCAGGAGCGGCAGCGCCTGCTCGCCGAAGCCGGCCATGGTGCCGACGCCGCCGAAGAGCTGGGCGGCCAGCACCCGGGGCCGCAGCTGCTCGACGCGCTCCAGATGACGGACGATCTCGTCCAGCCAGCTGGCGATCTTGATCCCGAATCCCATCGGCAGGGCGGGCTGGGCGTGGGTGCGGCCCAGGGCCACGGTGGCGCCGTTGGCCTCGGCCAGCTCGGCGAGCCGTTCGGCCAGCCCCCGCAGCAGCCTCTCCATCTCGTCCAGGACGTCCCGCATCTCCAGGACCTGTGCGGTGTCCTGGATGTCCTGGGTGGTGGCGCCGTAGTGCACGTACTCGCCGGCGCCGCCCTCGCAGGAGGCCTGGAAGACGCGCAGGAAACCGACGAGGGAGTGGCTGGTGCGGCGGATCTCGGCCTGGATCGCGGCCAGGTCGAGCCGGTCCACGTCGGCGGCTTCCGCGATCATCCGGGCAGCCGCCGCCGGGATGATGCCCAGCTCGCCCTGGCTCAGGGCGAGCGCCGCCTCGACGTCGAGCCACCGTTGGTAACGACATCGGTCACAGAAGATGCGGTGGCTGGCCTGGGTGCTGTACCGGTGCCCGTAGAAGCGCGAGTCGGTGATGTGGCCGCGTAAGTGGGCGCACCCGGTGGCCTCCGGGGCGGGGGCCGGGCGGGTGACCGGGGTCTCGGGCGAGGGTGCGGTGGTCATGACGGTCGCCTCTCGGA
>NZ_JBJHPC010000314.1:0-8541 GCF_045257485.1 Streptomyces sp. YS-3
ATCCCCGCCGTCGCCGTCGTTACCGACCCCCGCTGCAGCGCCGACGTCAGCAGCAGGAACGCCGCGCCCCCGCCCAGCAGCAGCGCGTATCCCCGCCGTCGCCGTCGTCACCGACCCCCGCTGCAGCGCCGACGTCAGCAGCAGGAACGCCGCGCCCCCGCCCAGCAGCAGCGCGTACAGCGCCGGTTCGGTGAGGTCGAGGGAGTCGATGAGCCGGACCGCGACCTCCACCACCCCGAAGCCGCACCCCGCGCCGAGCCCGAGCACCAGGGCCCGGGCCCGTCCGGGCAGGCGTCCGGCGACCGCCCCGGCCAGCAGGATCGCCGCCGCGACCGCGAGCAGTGCCCAGGGCAGCGCGGCGGGCCCGGCCTCGTGGCCCTCCTCGCCGGACGCCAGCCCCAGCATCGCCAGCCCGGCGCAGACGACCCCGACCGCCACCCACTCCGTACCGGACAGCCGTACCGCCAGTACCCGCGCCGAGACCACCGCCGTCACCGCCAGCGACGCGGCCAGCGCCGCCCCGACCGCGTAGATCGGGACGGCTCGCAGCGCCACGATCTGGAGGACGAAGCCCAGCCCGTCCAGACCGAGCCCGGCGATGTAGCGCCACTGCCGCACCGCCCGCAGCAGCAGCGCCGGATCGACCCCCGTCTCCCCGGACCCGGCGGCCGGCCCGGACGCCGCCCGAGCCGCGACGGCCTGAAGAACGGTCGCGGTGCCGTAGCAGACCGCCGACCCCAGCGCACAGATCATCCCAAAGAGCACAGACGGACTGTAATGGAAGGGAGTTCGCAGGGCAGGAGCAGGAGGATTCCTCGTCCCCGAGGAGCGGGAACTAGGGTGTGGCCGGTTTACGTCCCAGACATACGTACGGTTCGCGAGGGGGAGGTCCGCACATGCGCAGACTCAGGTCCACCACGGTGGTGCTCGGCGGCATGGGGGTACTGGCCGCCACGCTGACGGCGTGCTCCCACGAGCCGGACCGCCGCTGCGTCGACCCCGTCACGCACAAGGAGCTCCCCAAGTACGAGTGCAAGGACGGCGGCCACGGGTCGTACTACTACGGCGGTCACGTCCGCAACGGCACGGTCTACGGCGGCTCCTTCCGCTCCCGCTCCGGTTCCGGTTCCTCCGGCTCCTCGGGGTCCTGGACCTCCGCCGGTTCCTCCGGAGGCGTCGACCGGGGCGGTATCGGCGGCCACTCCGGCTCGGGCGGCGGCTGAGGATGCAGCGGCACCGCATCGACCCGCGCCCCGGCTGGCAGCAGACCGTCGAGGCCCAGGGGCTGATCTACCCCCTCACCCGCTACCCGGACGGCTCGCTCCGCCCGTACTGGGACGAGAGCGCGTACTACTCCTTCACCCTGCCCGAGGTCGAGGCGCTGGAGGAGGTCGTCGAGGAGCTCCATGCGATGTGCCTGGCCGCAGCCGCGCACATCGTCGAGCGGAATCGTTTCGCCGAACTGGGGATCACCGACCCGGCGCTCACCGCCCGGGTCGCCGAGTCCTGGCACCGCCGCGCCGAACTCCCCTCGATCTACGGCCGGTTCGACCTGCGCTACGACGGTACGGGCCCGGCCAAGATGCTGGAGTACAACGCCGACACCCCCACCTCGCTCGTCGAGGCCGCGAGCCCGCAGTGGTTCTGGATGGAGGAGCGCTTCCCCGGCGCCGACCAGTGGAACTCGCTCCACGAACGGCTGATCGCCGCCTGGAAGCGGCAGGCCCCGCTGCTCCCGCCCGGCCCGCTGCACTTCGCCCACTCGGACGACGACGAGCTCGGCGAGGACCTGATGACCGTGGCGTATCTGCGCGAGACCGCCGAGCAGGCGGGCATCGAGACACAGGCGCTGTCGGTGGAGCGGATCGGCTGGGACGGTCTGACCGGCCGTTTCGTCGACGAGCGCCTCCGATTCATCCGCAGCTGCTTCAAGCTCTACCCGTGGGAGTGGCTGACCACCGACCGGTTCGCCCCGCACGTCCTCGAAACCCTGGACAACGGCGGCGGCACCGGCAGCACCTGCTGGATCGAGCCGGCCTGGAAGATGCTGCTCTCCAACAAGGCACTGCTGGCGGTCCTGTGGGAGCTGTACCCGGGCCACCCGAATCTGCTGCCCGCCTACCTGGACGGGCCGCGCGAACTGGCCGGCGCCGGCGGTTACGTCTCCAAGCCGCTGCTCGGCCGGGAGGGCGCCGGGGTCGAGATCCACCACCCCGGCGCGCCGCCCGTCCGGCGCGACGAACCCGCCTGCTACCAGGCCCTCGCCCCGCTCCCCGACTTCGAAGGCAACCGGGTCGTGCTGGGCGCCTGGGTCGTCGAGGACGAGGCGGCGGGCCTGGGCATCCGCGAGTCGTCGGGCCCGATCACGGACGAGTACGCCCGGTTCGTCCCGCATGTGATCCGCTAGCGGGCGGGGCCGGGCCTGTCCGGCCCGGCCCCGCCGCCCCGGTCCTACTCCTGGCCCAGCACCGCCCTCAGCTGGTCGAGCCCCCAGTCCAGGTCCTCCTTGCTGATCACCAGCGGCGGGGCGATCCGGATCGTCGAGCCATGGGTGTCCTTGACCAGGACGCCCCGGTCCATCAGCCGTTCGGAGATCTGCCGGCCCGTCCCGAACGCCGGGTCGATGTCGACACCCGCCCACAGGCCGCGCCCACGCACCGCCCGGACCGCGCTGGTGCCGGTCAGCAGGCCCAGCTCGTGGTGGAGGTGCTCACCGAGCTCGGTCGCCCGCTGCTGGTACTCCCCGGTGCGCAGCATCGCGATCACCTCCAGGCCGACCGCGCACGCCAGCGGGTTGCCGCCGAAGGTCGACCCGTGCTCGCCGGGCCGGAACACCCCGAGCACCTCCGCCGAGCCCACCACCGCCGAGACCGGCACCACCCCGCCGCCGAGCGCCTTGCCCAGCACATACAGATCGGGCACCACGCCCTCGTGCTCGCACGCGAACGTCTTCCCGGTCCGCCCGAGGCCCGACTGGATCTCGTCCGCGATGAACAGCACGTTCCGCTCGCGGGTCAGCTCCCGTACGCCCGGCAGATATCCGGCCGGCGGCACCAGCACCCCGGCCTCGCCCTGGATCGGCTCCAGGAGCACCGCCACGGTGTTCTCCGTGACGGCCGCCGAGAGCGCGGTCAGGTCCCCGTACGGCACGATCTCGAAGCCGGGGGTGTACGGGCCGTAGTCCGCGCGCGCCTCGGGGTCCGTGGAGAAGCTGACGATCGTGGTCGTGCGCCCGTGGAAGTTGTTGGAGGCGACGACGATCTTCGCCATCCCGTCCGGGACCCCCTTGACCCGGTACCCCCACTTCCGGGCGGTCTTCACGGCCGTCTCCACGGCCTCCGCCCCGGTGTTCATGGGCAGGACCATCTCCTTGTCGCACAACTGTGCGAGCTGCCCGCAGAACTCGGCGAACCGGTCGTGGTGGAACGCCCGGGACGTGAGCGTCACTCTCTCCAGCTGCGCCTTGGCCGCGTCGATCAGCCTGCGGTTGCCGTGTCCGAAGTTCAGCGCCGAGTACCCGGCGAGCATGTCGAGGAAGCGGCGCCCCTCGACATCGGTCATCCACGCGCCCTCGGCCGAGGCGACGACGACGGGCAGCGGATGGTAGTTGTGCGCACTGTGGGCCTCGGCAGAGCGGATGGCGTCCGATGTAGTCGACACGGGGTCTCCGTTTCATCGTGCGGCGTGGGACGGGGTAGGGCCCAGTTTCTCTCGTCGCTCGGATGCTGGACGGGGAAACCTTGATTCCCGGTGTGCCCGTTAGGGTGGGTGGTACGTACGGCGACTGGCGCACGGGGAAGCGACCCCGGGGAAGCCGTGCGTGCCACGCGCACGAGGTGCCGCCCGCCTGGGTACCCCGGGACCACCACGGACCCCGGAGGACGCCATGAGCCAGCCCGTTTCCCACCCCGCCGTTTCCCACCCGGCCCTCTCCGCCACGGACCCCGAACTCGCCGCGCTCGTCGCCGCCGAGGAACGGCTCCAGTCGGAGACCCTGCGGCTGATCCCCAGCGAGAACTACGTCTCGCAGGCGGTCCTCGAAGCCTCCGGCACGGTGCTGCAGAACAAGTACAGCGAGGGCTACCCGGGGCGCCGGTACTACGAGGGCCAGCAGAACATCGACCAGGTCGAGACGCTCGCGGTGGAGCGCGCAAAGGCGCTGTTCGGCGTCGAGCACGCCAACGTCCAGCCCTACTCCGGCTCGCCCGCCAACCTGGCCGTCTACCTCGCCTTCGCCGAGCCCGGGGACACCGTGATGGGCATGGCGCTGCCGATGGGCGGCCACCTCACCCACGGCTGGGGCGTCTCCGCGACCGGCAGGTGGTTCCGGGGCGTCCAGTACGGCGTACGCCACGACACCGGCCTGATCGACTTCGACGAGGTGCGCGAACTCGCCCTCAAGGAACGACCGAAGATCATTTTCTGTGGCGGCACCGCCCTGCCCCGCACCATCGACTTCGCGGCCTTCGCGGAGATCGCCCGGGAAGCGGGCGCCGTCCTGGTCGCCGACGTGGCCCATATCGCGGGCCTGATCGCCGGCGGCGCCCACCCGTCCCCGGCCCCGTACGCGGACGTGATCTCCACGACCACCCACAAGACCCTGCGCGGCCCGCGCGGCGCCATGCTCATGTCCCGCGAGCAGCACGCCAAGGCCATCGACAAGGCCGTCTTCCCCGGTCTCCAGGGCGGCCCGCACAACCAGACCACCGCCGCGATCGCCGTCGCCCTGCGTGAGGCGGCCCAGCCCTCGTTCCGCGACTACGCCCGGTCCGTCGTCGCCAACGCCCAGGCCCTCGCCGAGCAGCTCCTCGCGCGCGGCTTCGACCTGGTCTCCGGCGGCACCGACAACCATCTGATCCTCATGGACCTCACTCCCAAGGACGTCCCGGGCAAGGTGGCCGCGAAGGCCCTCGACCGGGCCGGGATCGTCGTCAACTACAACACCGTCCCGTACGACCCCAGGAAGCCGTTCGACCCCTCGGGCATCCGGATCGGCACCCCCTCCCTCACCTCGCGCGGCCTCGGCACCGAGCACATGGCGGCCGTCGCCGACTGGATCGACCGGGGCGTCGGCGCGGCCCGCACCGGCGACGAGGACGCCCTCGCGGCGATCCGGGACGAGGTGGCCGAGCTGATGGCCGCGTTCCCGGCACCGGGTCTGCCCACGGAGTAGGCGCCACCGCGCCGGGAGCGGGCTGCGGCAGGCCCCGGGGGAGGGACGCGCTGTGTTCCTCCTCACTGGGGCCGGACCGGTTCCTGTCCACAAGGGTTTCGGAGCTGTCGGCGGCACCTGAGAGAATAATGAGCATGGCCTCTGATCGCCCGCCCGTCGCCCACCACCACCCTCAGGGGAATGGCTCCGCCATGCTGCATCGCCCGCGTGTGCTCTCCGGAATCCAGCCCACCGCCGGCTCGTTCCACCTCGGCAACTACCTCGGCGCGGTCCGCCAGTGGGTGGCGCTGCAGGAGTCCCACGACGCGTTCTACATGGTCGTGGACCTGCACGCGATCACCGTTCCGCAGGACCCCAAGGAGCTGCGCGCCAACACGCGGCTCGCCGCCGCCCAGCTCCTCGCCGCCGGGCTCGACCCGGAGCGCTGCACGCTCTTCGTGCAGAGCCATGTGCCCGAGCACGCCCAGCTCGCCTGGATCATGAACTGCCTGGCGGGCTTCGGCGAGGCCTCCCGGATGACGCAGTTCAAGGACAAGTCGGCCAAGCAGGGTGCCGACCGCGCCACCGTCGGCCTCTTCACGTACCCGATCCTCCAGGTCGCGGACATCCTGCTCTACCAGGCCAACGAGGTCCCGGTCGGCGAGGACCAGCGCCAGCACGTCGAGCTCACCCGCGACCTGGCCGAGCGCTTCAACGGCCGGTTCGGGGAGACGTTCAGGATCCCGGCGCCGTACATCCTCAAGGAGACGGCGAAGATCTACGACCTCCAGGACCCGTCGATCAAGATGAGCAAGTCGGCGTCCACGCCGAAGGGCCTGATCAACCTGCTCGACGAGCCGAAGACCACGGCCAAGAAGGTCAAGAGCGCGGTCACCGACACGGACACGGTGATCAAGTACGACGCCGAGAACAAGCCGGGCGTCTCCAATCTGCTCACCATCTACTCCACCCTCACCGGCAGGACGATCGCCGAGCTGGAGACGGAGTACGAGGGCAAGATGTACGGGGCGCTGAAGACGGACCTCGCCGAGGTGATGGTGGAGTTCGTCACGCCGTTCCGGGACCGGACCCAGGAATATCTGGACGACCCCGAGACGCTGGACTCTGTCCTGGCCAAGGGTGCGGAGAAGGCGCGGGCGGTCGCCGCCGAGACGCTGGCCACGGCATATGAGCGGGTCGGGTTCCTGCCCGCCAAGCACTGAGCCGCGCCGAGGCGCGGAGTGCGGGGGGCGCGCTCGGGCCCATGGGACCGACGGCCCGGCCGACGGCCCCGCCGAGGGCTCTGGCCAGAAGGGCCGGGCGCCCGCCACACTGCACACTGACGGACACAGACGTACCCGGACAACGACGGAGGAGAACGACGTGGGGACCGTAACGCTCGGCGTTTCGATCGCGGTCCCGGAGCCGTACGGCAGCCTGCTCCAGGAGCGGCGCGCGGGCTTCGGTGATCCCGCCGCGTACGGGATTCCCACGCACGTCACCCTTGTGCCGCCGACCGAGGTCGACGCGGCGCGGCTGCCCGCGATCCGGGCCCATCTGGCCGAGGTCGCGTCGGCCGGGCGCGCGTTTCCGATGCGGCTGTCGGGGACGGGGACGTTCCGGCCGCTGTCGCCGGTGGTGTTCGTGCAGGTCGTCGAAGGCGGGGCGGACTGCGCGTGGCTGCAGCAGCGGGTGCGGGACGAGGCCGGGCCGCTCGTGCGTGAGCTGCACTTTCCGTACCACCCGCATGTGACGGTGGCGCACGGGATCTCCGAGGAGGGGATGGACCGGGCGTTCGAGGAGCTGGCGGGGTTCGAGGCCGAGTGGACGTGCGGCGGGTTCGCGCTGTACGAGCAGGGCCCGGACGGGGTGTGGCGCAAGCTGCACGAGTACGGGTTCGGGCTGAGCGGGGTGCCGGCGCAGGGCGGGTCGAGGGACGAGCCGTGCGGGTCGCGGGACGAGCCGTCGGTGCGGGCCTGAGGCTCCGGGGCTGAGGCTCCGCCGGCGTTGAGGATGCCTCCTCGCGCCCCCGCCTACACCGGCAGGCGCCGGAACAGCGGTCTCGGTACGTGGCGCAGCGCGGACATCACCACCCTCAGCGTCCCGGGCACCCACACCACCTCCGCCCGTCTGCGCAAGCCCGACTCGATGGACTCCGCCACCGCCTCCGGCGTGGTCGCCAGCGGGGCTTCCGGGAGGCCGGTCGTCATCTTGGTGCGGACGAAGCCGGGGCGTACCACCATCACGTGGACGCCCGAGCCGTGGAGCGCGTCGCCCAGGCCCTGGGTGAAGGCGTCCAGGCCCGCCTTGCTGGAGCCGTAGATGAAGTTGGCGCGGCGGGCGCGTTCGCCCGCCACCGAGGAGAGGACCACCAGGGAGCCGTGGCCCTGGGTCCGCAGGGCCTTCGCGCAGACCAGGGAGGCCGAGACCGCGCCCGTGTAGTTGGTCTGCGCGACCCGTACCGCCGCCAGCGGCGATCCCTCGTCCCGTTCCTGGTCGCCCAGGATTCCGAACGCCAGCAGGACCATGTCGATGTCGCCCTGGGCGAAGACCTTGCCCAGGACCCGTTCGTGCGCCTCGGCGTCCAGCGCGTCGAAGGCGAGCGTGTGCACGTCCGCGCCGAGATCGCGCAGCTCCGTCGCCGCCGCGTCCAGCGCGGGCGAGGGGCGGGCGGCCAGCCAGACCGTACGGGTGCGGCGGGCCACCAGGCGGCGCGCGGTGGCCAGGCCGATCTCGGACGTGCCGCCCAGGATCAGCAGGGACTGGGGGGTGCCGAACGCGTCCTTCATCTCGTGACTCCTCGTAACTCCGGGCGGGCGGGCGGTCCTTCAGAGGTGCAGTCGGCGGGAGAGGTCGGAGACGAAGACCCCGTCCGGGTCCAGTTCGCGGCGCAGGGCGCGGAACGCGGGGAGGTGGGCGTACATGGACTCCAGGACCTCGGGGCGGACGCGGGAGTCCTTCGCCAGGTAGATCCGGCCGCCCGCGCTCGCCACCTCCTCGTCCAGTGCGTCCAGGAACCGGGCCAGGCCCGGCAGGCCCGCCGGGATGTCCAGGGCGAGGGTCCAGCCGGGGAGCGGGAAGGAGAGCCAGCCGGGGTCGGCCTCGCCGAAGCGCTTGAGGACCGCGAGGAAGGAGGGGCAGCCCCGGCGCGCGATCCGGTCCACCACCCGGCGCAGTGTCTCCTCCTGCCCGTGGCCGACCACGAACTGGTACTGGACGAAGCCGCCCCTGCCGTAGATCCGGTTCCAGTGCGGGACGCCGTCCAGGGGGTGGAAGAACCGGGCGATCGACTGGAGTTCCCCCGTCCGGTGCCGGGGGGCCCGGCGGTACCAGAGTTCGTTGAACGCCGACACCGAGGCGCGGGTCAGCAGGCCCCCGGGGAGGTGGGC
>NZ_JBJHPC010000315.1:0-8532 GCF_045257485.1 Streptomyces sp. YS-3
CCCCCTCCCCCGTCGCCTCCGTCGGCAGCGCGACCAGTCCGAGATCGGCGCCGTCGGCGAGCAGGCGGTGGGCCGGCAGGACCCGGACGGTGTAGCCGTACGGCCCGGTGCGGTCCAGGGCGAGCGGGCCCTCGTACACCCAGCGCCCCTCCAGGTCGGGGCCGCCCGCGGGCTTCAGGGCGACCGTACGGGCCTCCGCGAGCGTGTCGGCGGCGTCCACCCGCCCGGCGACCGCCTGCACCTCCACGTCGTCCGGCTGGAGCCCGCCGAGGCCGACGCGCACCCGCAGGGCGAGCGTGGAGCCGAGCTCGGCGTGGCCGTTCACGGCCGTCGCGGAGACCGCCTCCACATGGTCGACGGCCACCTGCGGCCAGACCGCCCGCACCCGGGCCTTCCACTCCGCCAGCTCCCGGGCGGTGTCCGGCTCCAGCGCGCGGTGGGCGTGGGCGGCGGGCGCGTACAGCCGCTCCACGTACTCCCGCACCATCCGCCCCGCCAGCACCTTGGGCCCGAGCGAGGACAGGGTCTCGCGGACCATCTCGATCCAGCGGCCCGGCAGCCCGTCCGCGCCCCGGTCGTAGAAGCGCGGCGCCACCCGCTCCTCGATCAGGTCGTACAGCGCGGTCGCCTCCAGCTCGTCCCTGCGGTCCTCGTCGGTGGCCGAGCCGTCGGCGGTGGGGATGGCCCAGCCGAAGTCCGGCGCGAACCACTCGTCCCACCAGCCGTCCAGGACCGACAGGTTCAGGCACCCGTTGAGCGCCGCCTTCATGCCGCTGGTGCCGCACGCCTCCAGGGGCCGCAGCGGATTGTTGAGCCACACGTCGCACCCCGGGTAGAGCTTCTTGGCCATCGCCATCCCGTAGTCGGGCAGGAAGACGATGCGGTGGCGCACCCGGGGGTCGTCGGCGAACCGCACCAGCTCCTGGACCAGCCGCTTGCCGCTGTCGTCGGCGGGGTGCGCCTTGCCCGCCACCACGATCTGCACCGGGCGGGTCGGGTGGAGCAGCAGCTCCATCAGCCGGTCCCGGTCGCGGAGCATCAGCGTCAGCCGCTTGTAGGAGGGGACGCGGCGGGCGAAGCCGATCGTCAGGACGTCGGGGTCGAGCACCCCGTCCACCCAGCCCAGCTCGGCGGTCCCGGCCCCCCGGGAGCGCCAGGACGCGTACAGCCGCTCGCGCACCTCCACGACCAGCTGCTCGCGCAGCTCGCGCCTGAGCTCCCAGATCTCCGCGCCGGGGATCTCGGCGACCGCGTCCCAGCGCGGCGAGCCGCCCACGGTCAGCGCGTCCTCGGCGCGCCCGGCGCCGATCTGCCGGGCGCCGAGCCGGAACACCTCCGGCGCCACCCAGGTGGGCGCGTGCACCCCGTTGGTGACGGAGGTGATCGGCACCTCCGAGGGGTCGAAGCCGGGCCACAGGCCCGCGAACATCTTCCGGCTGACCTCCCCGTGCAGGGTGGAGACGCCGTTGGCGCGCTGGGCCAGCCGCAGCCCCATCACGGCCATGTTGAAGAGGTTGGGCTCACCGCCCGGGTAGGTCTCCAGGCCGAGCTGGAGGATCCTGGAGACGTCGACGCCGGGCAGCTCGCCGTCGTCGCCGAGGTGGTGGGCGACCAGCTCGCGGTCGAAGCGGTCGATGCCCGCGGGAACCGGGGTGTGGGTGGTGAAGACGGTCCCGGCGCGCACCGACTCCAGGGCCGCGTCGAACTCCAGCCCCTCGCCGGCGAGTTCACGGATCCGCTCCAGGCCGAGGAAGCCCGCGTGGCCCTCGTTGGTGTGGAAGACCTCGGGCGCCCGGTGCCCGGTGATCCGGCAGTACGCGCGCACCGCCCGCACCCCGCCGATGCCGAGCAGCATCTCCTGGAGGAGCCGGTGCTCGCTGCCGCCCCCGTACAGCCGGTCGGTGACCTCGCGTTCGCCGGGGCCGTTCTCCTCCACGTCGGAGTCGAGCATCAGCAGCGGGACCCGGCCGACCTGGGCGATCCAGACCACCGCGTGCAGGGCGCGACCGCCGGGCAGCCGCAGCACGATCCGGGCGGGCTCGCCGCCGGGTTCGCGCAGCAGCGCCAGCGGCAGTTCGTTGGGGTCGAGGACGGGATAGTGCTCCTGCTGCCAGCCGTCGCGCGAGAGGGACTGGCGGAAGTAGCCGTGCCGGTAGAGGAGGCCGACCCCGATCAGCGGTACGCCGAGGTCGCTGGCGGACTTCAGATGGTCGCCGGCGAGGATGCCGAGCCCGCCCGAGTACTGCGGCAGGGCGGCGGTGATCCCGAACTCCGGCGAGAAGTAGGCGACGGCCCGCGGCAGCCCGTCGGGCTGCTCCTGGTACCACCGCCGCCCGCCCAGGTAGTCGGCGAGGTCGTCGGCGCAGGCGGTCAGGGAACGGACGAAGCGGCGGTCCTCGGCCAGCGCGGCGAGCCGCGCGGCGGAGACCGACCCCAGCAGGCGCACGGGGTCCTCCCCGGCCGCCCGCCATCCCTCGGGGTCGACGGACCGGAACAGTTCTCTGGTCTCGGGATGCCAGGACCAGCGCAGATTGCGGGCCAGCTCGCTCAGGGGCCGCAGGGGCTCGGGGAGGACGGGGCGGACGGTGAACCGACGGATTGCCTTCACGTGTTCCACCTTCGCAGGGGATGTACGTAACAGGAGGGGCGTACAGCTCTGTTCGACTCTCCTTCACCCCCGACGGTAGTGGGAGGGCGCCCCGCACTACCACGGCGCACGGAGGCGACCGCCCCCCGCGCGCGCTCTCGGCGGGGCTCCACGAGGGGTGGCCGTCGTACGGGGCACGGGCCGCGGTCCCCGCGCGCCGGGTGTGGGCGCCCCCTCGGCGGGAACACGGAACCCATGGCGTACCGGACCGGTTCGGGCACGTCGATGGCCGCCCCGCACGGGCCGCCACCGCGGGACCACCCGTGCCGGGCCGGGCCCGGCCGGCCGGCCGCGGCGGGCGGACGGCCGACCGGGCGCCAACTGAACTTGTGGGTAGGCAAATTCTGGCCCGGTGCCGCCGAAAGACGGGGCCGTCTCCTTGTCCGGACCGTTACGCCCCGGTAGTTAACGAACCACCGGAATGCCCACTCGTCCCGCGTGGAAGGCTCCACCGGTAGGACGCCGTCCGTGCAACCGCTGACCGCCACCCGAGTGAACGCGGACAGGAGCGGCCATGCCCACAGCCCGTCAAACGTCGACGGAGCAGTTACAAAGAGCAGACCCCGCCACGCCCCGTACCCACCAGCCACCAGGTGAGCCCGTGAATCTGCCCATCGGCCGTATCCCCGTCCTGGACGTCCGCCCCGCCGTCGACTGCGGCCGAAGGCCGGCGAAGGCGGTGGCCGGCGAGACCTTCATGGTCACCGCCACCGTCTTCCGCGAAGGCCATGACGCGGTCGCCGCCAACGTGGTCCTGCGCGACCCGCGCGGGCGGCCGGGCCCCTGGACGCCGATGCGCGAGCTCGAACCCGGTACCGACCGCTGGGGGGCCGAGGTCACTCCGACGGCCGAAGGGCACTGGTCGTATACGGTCGAGGCGTGGAGCGACCCGGTGGCCACCTGGCGCCGGCACGCCTCGATCAAGATCCCGGCGGGTCTGGACACCGAGCTGGTCCTGGCGGAGGGCGCGGCGCTGTACGAGCGGGCGGCGCGCGGGGTGCCCAAGACCAAGGGGCGCGAGGCGGTGCTGGCCGCCCTGGACGCGCTGCGCGACGGCGACCGCCCGGCCCCCGCCCGGCTCGCCGCGGCCCTGACCCCCGAGGCGGACGCCGCTCTGGCCCGCTATCCGCTGCGTGAACTGGTCAGCGCCTGCGAGCCGTTGCCGCTGCTCGTGGAGCGCGAGCGGGCGCTGTACGGATCGTGGTACGAGCTGTTCCCGCGCTCCGAGGGCGCCGTCGTCGAGGCCGGGAGGCCCCCGGTGAGCGGCACCTTCCGGACCGCCGCCGAGCGGCTGCCCGCGGTCGCCGCGATGGGCTTCGACGTGGTCTACCTCCCGCCCGTGCACCCCATCGGCACCACGTTCCGCAAGGGCCCCAACAACAGCCTCTCGGCCGCGCCCGGCGACGTGGGGGTGCCCTGGGCCATCGGTTCGCCGGACGGCGGCCATGACGCGATCCACCCCGACCTCGGCACCCTCGACGACTTCGACGACTTCGTGCGCACGGCGCGCGACCTGCGGATGGAGGTCGCCCTCGACTTCGCGCTCCAGTGCTCACCCGACCACCCCTGGGTGGACAAGCACCCCGAGTGGTTCCACCACCGGGCCGACGGCACCATCGCGTACGCGGAGAACCCGCCCAAGAAGTACCAGGACATCTTCCCGCTGGCCTTCGACCGGGACATGCCGGGGCTGGTCGCGGAGACCGTACGGATCCTGCGGTTCTGGATGGACCACGGGGTACGGATCTTCCGCGTCGACAATCCGCACACCAAGCCGGTGGTCTTCTGGGAGCGGGTGCTGGCGGAGGTCAACGGCAGCGACCCGGACGTCGTCTTCCTCGCCGAGGCGTTCACCCGGCCCGCGATGATGCACACCCTGGCCCGGATCGGCTTCCAGCAGTCCTACACGTACTTCACCTGGCGCAACACCAAGCAGGAGCTGACCGAGTACCTGACCGAGCTGACCGGCGAGAGCGCCGCGTACATGCGGCCCAACTTCTTCGTGAACACGCCGGACATCCTGCACGCCTACCTCCAGCACGGCGGGCGCCCCGCCTTCGAGGTGCGCGCGGTGCTCGCCGCGACGCTCTCGCCCAGCTGGGGCGTGTACGCGGGCTACGAGCTGTGCGAGAACACCGCGCTGCACGCCGGCAGCGAGGAGTACCTGAACTCGGAGAAGTACGAGCTGCGGCCCCGCGACTGGGAGGCGGCCGAGCGCGAGGGCCGTTCGCTGGCCCCGCTGCTGACCACGCTCAACCGGATCCGCCGGCGCCACCCCGCACTGCGGCAGCTGCGCTCGCTGCGCTTCCACGGCACCGACAACGACGCGGTGCTCGCGTACAGCAAGCGCTCGGGGTCGAACACCGTTCTGGTGGTCGCCAACCTCGACCCCCACCACACCCAGGAGGCCACGGTCTCGTTGGACATGCCGGAACTCGGCCTCTCATGGCACGAGTCCGTCCCGGTGCGCGACGAGCTCACCGGTGAGACCTACCACTGGGGCAGGGCCAACTACGTGCGTCTGGAGCCGGGTCGTGCGCCCGCGCACGTCCTGGTCCTGCGACCGTCCCCGCCGATCGGAGGGTCACCCACACCATGATCGTCAACGAGCCCGTCCACGACACCTTCGAGGACACTCCCGCCAAGGACCGCGATCCCGAATGGTTCAAGCGGGCCGTCTTCTACGAGGTGCTGGTGCGGTCCTTCCAGGACAGCAACGGCGACGGCGTAGGGGATCTCAAGGGCATCACCGCCAAACTCGACTACCTGCAGTGGCTGGGGGTCGACTGCCTCTGGCTGCCGCCCTTCTTCAAGTCCCCGCTGCGGGACGGCGGTTACGACGTGTCGGACTACACCGCGGTGCTCCCGGAGTTCGGCGACCTCGCCGACTTCGTGGAGTTCGTGGACGCCGCCCACCAGCGCGGCATGCGCGTGATCATCGACTTCGTGATGAACCACACCAGCGACCAGCACCCGTGGTTCCAGGAGTCGCGGAAGGACCCCGCGGGCCCGTACGGCGACTACTACGTCTGGGCCGACAACGACAAGCAGTACCAGGACGCCCGGATCATCTTCGTCGACACCGAGACCTCCAACTGGACCTTCGATCCCGTCCGCAAGCAGTACTACTGGCACCGCTTCTTCTCCCACCAGCCCGACCTCAACTACGAGAACCCGGCCGTCCAGGACGAGATCCTGGCCGCGCTGCGGTTCTGGCTGGACCTGGGCATCGACGGCTTCCGCCTCGACGCCGTCCCGTACCTCTACCAGGAGGAGGGCACCAACTGCGAGAACCTGCCCGCCACCCACCAGTTCCTCAAGCGGGTGCGGACGGAGATCGACGCGAGCTACCCGGACACCGTGCTGCTGGCCGAGGCCAACCAGTGGCCCGAGGACGTCGTCGACTACTTCGGCGACTACGCGGCGGGCGGCGACGAGTGCCACATGGCGTTCCACTTCCCCGTGATGCCGCGCATCTTCATGGCCGTGCGCCGCGAGAGCCGCTACCCGGTCTCCGAGGTGCTCGCCAAGACCCCGGCCATCCCCAAGACCTGCCAGTGGGGCATCTTCCTGCGCAACCACGACGAGCTGACCCTCGAAATGGTGACGGACGAAGAGCGCGACTACATGTACGCGGAGTACGCCAAGGACCCCCGGATGCGCGCCAACATCGGCATCCGGCGCCGCCTCGCCTCCCTGCTGGACAACGACCGCAACCAGATCGAGCTGTTCACCGCCCTGCTGCTCTCGCTGCCCGGCTCGCCGATCCTCTACTACGGGGACGAGATCGGCATGGGCGACAACATCTGGCTGGGCGACCGGGACGCGGTGCGCACCCCCATGCAGTGGACGCCCGACCGCAACGCGGGCTTCTCGTCCTGCGATCCGGGGCGCCTCTTCCTCCCCACGATCATGGACCCCGTCTACGGCTACCAGGTCACCAACGTCGAGGCGGCGATGGCCTCGCCCTCCTCGCTGCTGCACTGGACCCGCCGGATGATCGAGATCCGCAAGCAGAACCCCGCGTTCGGTCTCGGTTCGTACACCGAACTCCCCTCCTCCAACCCGGCGGTCCTGGCGTTCCTGCGGGAGCACAACGACGACCTCGTGCTGTGCGTGAACAACTTCTCGCGGTTCGCCCAGCCCACCGAGCTCGATCTGCGGGCCTTCGCCGGCTGCCATCCGGTGGAGCTGATCGGCGGGGTGCGTTTCCCCGCCATCGGCCAGTGGCCCTATCTGCTCACCCTCGCGGGGCACGGCTTCTACTGGTTCCGGCTGCGCAAGGACAGCGTCGTGATCGCCTGAACCCGCCCGGCTGAGGAGTGCTTTCGGGCGGCCCCGGACGGGCCGGTTTCCCCCGTCCCGCCCGGGGCACTCTCCTCAGCAACGCTCCGGACCGCTTTCAGTGGCACACCGGAGGCTCCGCGCGCCGCCGGACAGCCAATGCCGCAATCCGGGACACTCTGCGCACATCCTGCTGTGAGCCCGGGGAAAGGACGCGCTGCCATGCCCAAGGCCGCACCCACCCTGACTCCTGTCGCGCTGCTGCCCTCGCTGGCGCCCCTGCTGCACGAATGGCTCCCCAGACAGCGCTGGTTCGCCGGCAAGGGCCGTCCGGTCACCGGCTTCCAGCTGGTCTCGGTCACCGAGCTGCTGCCCGGCTGTCTGCATCTGCTGGTCCGCGCCGAGCAGCCCGGCACCGCCCCCGAGCCGCCCGACGTCTACCAGCTGCTGCTCGGCGCCCGGAAGGTGCTGCCGCCGCCGCTCGCCCCCGCGCTCGTCGGCCACGCCACCGACGGGCCGCTGACCGGACTGACCGTCTACGACGCCCTCCAGGACCCGCAGGTCGCCGGGCTCCTGCTGGAACGGCTGCGCACCCCGGGCCGGCTCGGTCCGCTGCACTTCGGCTGCGACGCGGAGATCCCCGTCCCGGCCGGGCTCACCCCCCGCCTCCTCGCCGCCGAGCAGTCCAACTCCTCGCTGGTGTACGGAGATACGTTCATCCTCAAGGTATTCCGTCGTATCCACTTCGGGGTCAACCCCGACCTGGAACTTCCGCTGGTCCTGGCCCGGCACGGGTGCGCCCGGGTGCCCGCCCCGGCCGCCTGGATCCGCACCGACCGGCCCGAGAACGCCACGCTCGCCGTGCTCCAGCCCTATCTGCGCGACTCGCGGGACGGCTGGCAGCTGGCGCTGCGCGCGCTCGCCGACGGGCGCGACTTCACCCGGGAGGCCCACGCGCTCGGCCGGGCCACCGCCGAGGTCCACACCGCGCTCGCCCACGCGCTGCCGGTGGTCACCCTCGGCCGCGCCCAGACCGGACTGCTGGCCGCCGCGATGCACGAGCGCCTGGAGGCGGCGGCGCAGGCGGTGCCGGCGCTGCTGCCCCATGTGCCGGGGCTGCGCGCCGCGTTCGACGCGGTGACCCGGGTGTCCGGGTCCCGACCCGCCCAGCGTGTCCACGGCGATCTGCACCTGGGCCAGGCCCTGCGGACCGGTGACGGCGAGTGGGCGGTCATCGACTTCGAGGGCGAGCCGGCCCGCCCGCTGGCCGAGCGCCGCCGCCCGCAGCCGCCCGTCCGCGACGTCGCCGGGATGCTGCGCTCCTTCGACTACGCCGCCCGCACCCAGCAGCCCTGGCGCCCCGAATGGGCCGAGGCCTGCCGGGACGCGTACTGCTCGGGCTACGCGGCGGCGGCCGGCACCGACCCGCGCGACGAGCCCGAGCTGCTGCGCGCGTACGAGACCGACAAGGCGGTGTACGAGGTGCTGTACGAGGCCCGCCACCGCCCCGACTGGCTCGCCGTCCCGATGGCGGCGGTCCGCCGACTGGCCCAGCACTGACCCCGACCCCGCACCACCCCCGAGGAGGCCGTACCCGTGAC
>NZ_JBJHPC010000316.1:0-8499 GCF_045257485.1 Streptomyces sp. YS-3
ACTTCGCCCCAGCCCCCCCCCTGGGACTCGGGGAAGGCCAGCGGCAACCTGCGCAGGCCCCGCCGCTACCACCGCGGCCTCCAACGGCCAAAGCGACGAACATCTGCCGCCCGTTCGTTCTCGTGAACAAAGCCAGACGCCCTCTCGCCGAGCACGAGGGGACCGGTTGGCGAGACTGCTATGCGATGCGCCCCTTCGTGGGGTGGAGGCACGTGGTGGGATCCCATCGCCTCCCCCATGGTGGTAGTGCACCGGACGGGTGGCGGGAACAACGACCTCAAGGCCTTGTTCCCGCACGTCCGAGGCGCCCGCGGCATGCTTGGTGGCCGATCAGACAGCTCGCACCGGCAGACGCCCCTCCTGAGGAGAACGCGGGTCTAGCGCACCGCCCAGCCCTGGTAACCGTTGCCGGGGTTGCAGCCCTCTTCGTGGAAGAGGTAGGGGTGCCCATTTCCTTCGTCCAGGCAGGAGCGCACGCCGAAGTTGAAGAACTGGTAGCCGACCGGGCTATCCGTCATCGCCCAGATCTCGTAGGGGTCGTTGGAGTCGCAGGACTTCATCTGGACCGAACTGGAGCTCATCGCACGCATGCACCGCCCCGTGGCGTCGTTCCTGATCTGCACGTTGGGGTAGCCGGTATCGGGAGCGACGGACACGATCCGCCAGGTGTTGATGGAGGGCGAGGTCGGCTTCTGGGTCAGCGCTGACTGCAGGACATAGCTGTCGTAGTTGTTGTAGAGGCCGTAGCCGTCGTGATTGCTCTGGATGAACTTGAAGTCCCAGTTCACCGAGGCATTCGCGGTGCCAGTGCCGCCAAGCACCAGCGCGCCGGCAGCGAATACCACGCCCAGCCAGGCTTTAACTCGCATCTTCATGGATTCCTCTTCTGTCTAGAGTCTGTTTTCTGGACCCGGTCATTTCTTGCTGCGGGAAACCGGGAAGTCATTGCCCCTGTCCGGGTGCTGCCGAGAACTCGGCCGGCCGCTGTCTTCCCCACCAGGGACAGGGGGCTGGGGCGGGCGGTCCGCGGTCCGACAGTGCAGGCCCAAGGAGTTGGCCGTGCGACTGCGACGTGATCCGCGCAGGTCACCGAGGGAGATGAGGCCGGACAAGTCGGGTTGTCCGCGGACAACTGCGGGACCAGCCGGGCACAGGAACGTCACGACCACATCGCCGCACGGGGCGCTGCTCGCCCAATTCAAGCCTCTGCCCGAGCCCTCTTTACAGCCATTTCGTATCGCGTGATTGTGTACGCCGTGCTGCCCACATGCCTGAGCGGTCCCTCCTCCCTGAAGGAAGGCCAGCCCGTCTCGTTCATCGCTGAGCGGGGCCAGAAGGGCATGCAGGCGGCACAGGTCTGCCCGGAGTAACCCCCGTTTGCGGGCTGAGTGCCCAGGGGGCGAGCTTCGCCACCTGGGCACCATCCCCCCCGGCCGGCCTGATCTGCACTAACCAACAGAAAGAGCGGGCGGAGAGGGCAACGGCACCCCACCCACAGCAATGGCCCCCGGATACCGAGATCCGGGGGCCATTGCTGTGGGGGTGCAGATGCACTTGCCCCCACCAACGAGCCAAGGCCACCACAGGACACGGCGATGCTGCCAACGATGGCCACGACCAGCGGAGCAATGGGTGGGAGCTACACGCCCAACCCCATCAGGACCTCGAACCGGGAGCAGAAGAGGCCGCCCTGCGGCGCCGGTTCTCGCTGATAAGCCGATCCGCAGTGTCCTTGCGGGACTCATAGTCCCGCGCCTCCCGGTCCAGCAATTGCAGCGCGGCCCGGTAGGGATGGCGAACTCATCGGCGACATCGCGGGCGTTCCTGTTCAGCGACATGCCGCGCATGCTACTCAGCCCAGGCACTCGCGCGTGCCTACGAGAGGCGGCCCCAGCAAGGCCGCGCCTCTGCAGAGCGCACCGCGCCTTCCCGGGCCAGGAGACCACCCGAAACCGCGCGGTGGCGGGAGAGGCGGTCGATAGAGTGACAGGGCTTGGGGCGGGTGGCTGGCGTGTGGCCAAGTGACGGAACTCCCGCTCCAAGCTCGGCGGGGTCGCGGCCCCGGTGCAGTTGCCTCGTTTCGTGCCGGGCCTGTCACTGCGGGGGTGCGTGGTCGGGAATCCGCTCGCGCCACGTACGCAGGGTCTGCGCGGCCCGTTCCAGTTCCTCGATGACCGCGTCCAGGGCCGGCTTGTCGGCCATCACCGCGTAGTCGTGGAGGATGTTGCGGCCCCGGGCCTCGATGGTGAAGTCGACTTTGGCCGCTCCCGGCTCGTCAGGGGTGAGGAAGTCCTCCTGCTGGTCGGTGCTGAACAGGAGCTGCACCCTCTCCCCGGTCACCAGCGGCGCCATCGCCACGGTGCACGGCTGGGAGGTGTGCACATAGGCATCCACGAGGGGGTCGTCCTCGGCATGGTCAACGGCGCACCAGGACGGGCAGGACTCAGCGGCCTTCGACGCCCGCCACCCGGCAAGATCACGCTCCATACGGCCAGTGTCCGGCTCCACCGCCCACGACACCACCGGAGCGGCACCAGCGAGTGCCCGAAGGACGGGGGCAAGGCCTGCTGGCGCCGCGCGACGGACTACGCGCCGACCGGCGCTTCAGGAGCCTGGTACCGGGTGGTAACGATCTGCACCTGCTCCCCAGGCCGCAGCACCGAAGGCGCAGCCGGCCCCCGCAGCTTTCACAGTCTCACTTGGTCGGCTTTCTCATCCTTAGCAGAGTCACGATCACTCCCGGAGTCACAGCGATGACTATGGCGAGGGTCTGGGCCGCCCACTGGCTGTTACGGGCGTAGAAAATGATGAGGAGTACAGAGAGGAACAGGACACCCCATCCCCACGCCGGATCGAGTGACGGGAATCGGACCGGGACCCACGCGATTAATAACCAGATCAGCGCAAGCACCAAGATCAGACCACCCATTGCGGAACTCCTGAAGTCGGCCCGGCATTACGGCTGTTGACGGTTCCATACTGCCTGGCAGACGTCACTACCACCAGCACAGGCATGCTCCCCGGCTCAGTGGGGTGCAACGCTGAGCCAGACTCGCCTAAAGGGTGTTGCAGAAGATGGCCCCGAGTCGGCCCACATGGTCGGCGTCGACGAGAGCGGCCCGACGTCGGCCTGCGGCAGGATGTGGACCTGGCAGCAAGGGCGGCACCGTCCCAGCGCGGCCGATTATCGGGTCGCTCATGGTTGGGTGAGGAGGCGGCCGGTCCTCCGCCCGGTGCGGCTAGAACTCACGGAACACTTCATCCGTGGTGTCAGGCGGCAGCGCCCTGCGCCCTTGGTGGGGCCTCGGCGGTGCGTCGGCCACGGGGGCCGCCAGTGCCGTGCTTGGTACCTCCTACATGGCCAACAACGACGACCTGTCCGACCGGAAGGCTTCCTGCATGCGGCTGAACTGAGTGGAGAGCCCCGGTCGGGTGCTTGGGGGAAACGCCCGGCCGGGGCCAGGGAACCGCGCCGCCGGGGGCAGCGGCACGTCCCCACATCACCCCCCCCAGAGGGGGTGCCCCCGTTCCGGCGAAAGGACCTCAACCGTGACCGGAACGGGGGTTCTTGCCCGCTCCCTGGCCGGGACAGATCACGCACCCATGCGGCGTGACCTCACCAGGGAGCGGGAGTTAAGGGCGAGCACGATCTATGACGCGCACGCCGGACAGGCCGCACACGCCGTACGGGCGGCAGATCCGGTCATGGGCGGGTAGGCAGTCGCGGCTGTCGACGTACACGAGCCGCCTGCACAGCGGGTCGGGGCAGCGCAGGGTGAGCAGGCGGCCGGACCAGGCATCACGGGCCACCTGATGACCGGGCGCCAGATTATCGGGAGCCGCCGTGATCACGATGCACAGGGCCATGTCGTCGCCGCCGGCACCCGAGTGCCGGTGTGCCGCCTCACGCCTCAGCCCGCCCGTGCTCCGTCTCGGATTCCCGCTCCCTGGCGGCATGCTCCAAGCGGTTGGCCTCCACCCGCCGGGCCTGCTCCCCGGGGTTCGCCAGCACGACGACCGCCATAGCCTCAACCCTGCGCGTGAAGACGCCGTGGGCCGTCGCGGCGGTGTGCGCCAGGATCTCGACACCCGCAGCATCCAGGTCCGTGGTCGCGGCCAGCTCCCACCAGCACCCCTCCCCCGACATACAGCGAGCCGTCATCGTCACCTCACTGTCCGGGTGACGCAGCAACCGGTACACCACCCCCCGCACCGTGCTCCTGACACTCACCGCAGCGCCCCCTCTGCGGGCCACGTGTGGGGGTCGACGATCTCGGCGTTCGCCTCCTGGACCTCGTGGCTGTGCGCGGGGACGCTGGGGACGAGCCTGTGACCGTGCGGGAATCGTTTCGCTACCCGACGCGCCTACGCTCCCACTTGACTGATCTACAGATCAGCTGAGTCGTTTCCCTGAGCGCAGCACGTCGTCGCTCGACCGGCCAAGCGGACGGGCGCGCATCGGGGGAAGTACACGTCGGGGAGAAGTTATGCGAAAGAATCGTTCCGTCCGGGCCGCTGGCTGCCTGGCTGCCGCTCTCGGGGTACTGGCTGTGGGCTCCACTCTCACTCCCGCCCAGGCCGCGCCGGCACGGGCCCAGGCCAAGGTGTATCTGACCACCTCGGTGACCCAGTGGTCCCACTACCAGCCCAACCTGCACAGCCACGCGGGCACGCTGTACGCGGGCCGCAACTACTTCTACTGCTGGACCGCGGGAGACTGGTACTCCAACAACGGACACATCTCCGGTGCCTGGCTGCGCACCGACGACGACAGCGGCCACCGCAACGTCTACGTCAACATGGTCAACCTCAGCGACACTGACTTCTGGCGCGCCCAAGACATGCTCCCCCAGTGCTGAATTCCTGAGCAGAGGGCCCCGCAGCAGCGTCTCCCGCACGGCGGCCTTCACCACACAAAGGCACGCCAACGGCAGCCGGGGCCCTCTGCAGGCTCCACGGCCCACCTGGCGCAAAGCGGCTCTTGCGCCGGGTAGACAAGCCCGATGAGAGTGACTGCTCGGTGGTTGAACCGCAGCCGATTCGCCGGGAGGCGATCGCGCATCGGCTCTGGTTGAGGGGGGATGCAGTGCCGTCCGGGCGACAAGTCCTACGGCTGGGCGTGGCCGTAGCGGCCACAGCTGTCACGGCGGTGGCCGCAGTTCTTGCCGGGGTGCAGAGGTGGGTCCTTACGGCGGCCCTCGCCGGTGTCAGTGCGGCCGTCACAGGACTGGTCACCCGTGGAGTGGACAAGGCCGTCATACAGGGCGGCCAAGCCCTGCTGCCGCAGACCCAAGAAGATCCCGTCACCGTCCACGCATCCCAGCTGCAAGGCCGGCAGGGGTACGTGGGCCCTGTGCCTCCGGCCAGGGAAGAATGGCACGACCCGATCAACAGGGTGGACCTCTTCACATCGGTCATCCACCTCATCATCGAGGCCGCCGGTGACCAGACAGCGATCGTGAACAGACTGGATGTGCGCCTGGAGTCCTGCGACGCGCCTCCGCGAATCAGCTACACCGTCCCGTACACCCTCAGGTCGGCTGCCCCGCTGGACCCACGCGAGCACCGCCAGTTCCTCGTACGCCTGACCGCAGAGCCTGCAGGGAACACCACAGTGCCGACGTCTTCAGCAAGACCTGCCCACGACGTACCGGACTTCCCCTACACCGTCACACCTGACAGCCCTGATCACTTCTATCTCCACGTCACCGCTGACGAACCAGGCGACTACAGGTGGCGCATCGACGTGCACTGGATCTGCAAAGGCCAGTCCGGGACCACGGTCGCCGATCAAGCCGGGCACCCCTTCCGCCTGGTCCACCCGGAACGCCGCGAGAACCCCGACAGCTAGGGTCCGTCTTCAAACGGATCTTGCCCAGAGTAGGAAAGATGCCAGGCCGACCGCTGCTTCGTAGGAGGTAGCGGTCTTGTCGTATCTGGTGGCGATGCCGCGGAACCCTTTGAGTTGGTTGAAGCAGCGTTCGACGACAGGAAAGCGCTCTAAGGTCGAATCGAACGCACCTGGCTGAACGGCTTCGCCAGCTGCCAGGTCGCGCCAGACGAACCTGCGTGGCCAGACACAGGTTCGACCAGGGGCCTCGGCTGGCAGCCTCGTCGGATGATCCTTCGACCGACCGTATGGGTAGGCCGCCGGCGTGATGCCGAAGGAAGCTCTCGTCCACCACGACATTTCCCGTCAGCCGCCATGTCCCCCCATAACCCTCGGAATCCTTCCCAGGACCAGAACGGTGAAAGCGCGGCAACGGTCAGTGAACGGACCCGTCCCATCTTTTCGGAACGCCGAAAAATTTGTGCAACTCGGCAATGGTGTAAGCGACGACGCCGCGCGGCCCCTTCTCTCCCTGCGGGCGGGGTGCGCCTGCGGTGCGGGCTTTGGAGAGGGCTTGCCTGGCCGCGCCGTAGCCCCGTTCCACGATGCCGAGCTCGCACGCCTGCGGGAGGGTGTATCTGGCACGCCCTCCGTTGGGGTAGGTGTCCTGGGGTGCTGCGGCGCCGGAGGTTCGGCGTGTCCTGGGAAGGTGAGGTGCGGGCTTGGGCAGCGAGGCCGGACGTACCGGGGGAACGATGGGCGGTGGCCCGCACACGTGAGGCCGCCACTGCTCGATCGCAGGCTCCATGTCCGCCAGGACGCGGGCGAGGGGGCCACCGGGAGCGCCCGCCACGGTGGCCTGAGCGGTGAGCTCAGCCACGCGCGTGCTGGCGCGGCGCGGGGCAGCTACCTGGCTGTTACGTTCCTGCACCGCGTCGGCCAGGTCTTTGAGCAACTGCGTCCATTCCACGCACGGCACAACGGAAAACACCGAGAAGTAGTGACGCCTCAGCCGAGCACGCATACATGGCAAAGGGCCAGGTGAGCAGGGGGAAGCGCCTCGCTACCCACTCGCGTGACCGGGGATCAGGCAGCGGGGACAGCAACGTACCCGGGGCGGCAACCCCAGGGCGGACCTGCGGCGACTTCGTCGCGCGTCCGGGTTGAGACCGATCTGCCGCATCACCGCGTTCAGGTGATCCGGCGTGCTGCCGTTCCTGCGCGCGGGCCGCCCAAAGGCCGTGCGCTCTTCCCCCGTCAAGAGCACCACAGCACAGGCACCTGCCCGTGGCACATGGACGGCGGAGCTGGTCGGCGTCTGAGTGGTGGTGTCGCACCCCGGGAGTGCCCGGGGTGCGACAGGTGGGCGTCGCGCTGGAAGACGCGGTGGTGCCCGATTCCCTGTTCCATGGTGCAGCCACGACGCCAGGGAGTTCCGGCCCAGAGACCGGAGGCAGCGTTATAGCGAGAGTGTCACCAGCTGGCCTGTGTCGGCAACGCCTCCTGGTCGAAATGGAATCAATCGTCGAGGTTTCAGGGTGCTGACCTGGCCTCTTCTGGAAACCCTGCAAGTAATGTCGCCCGTCCAGGCGCCTGCGCCTGGACGGATGCGCATCAATTCTGCCTGGAAAAGGAGAGCGGATTGTAAGCAGTGGCTCGGCGGTGGGAGGATCTGAGCGGCCGGTGATCTGGACTGGAAGCCGCCCCGGCCGCTAGGTGCAGCCCCGATACGCGCGCCCGCATATTGCCCGCGCGCTCAGCCAGAGCTTGGAGGGTGTCTTGCGTACTCACCCGTCGTTTTTACCTCTGCATCCCTGGCCACATGGTGTGGTCACAGCTCCCGAGGCACTTGTCATCATCGTGGTGATCACGGGAGCGGTCCTGCTGGCCACGGCCGGCCTACCGCTGTTCGGGATCACTGAGTTCCTGACCGCGGTGCTCTATCTGGTCTGCCGGGCACTTCTGGCCCTGCGTGTCGGCCGGCCTCAGCCTCTTCCCATCGTCTGACAGGCCGTGGGGCGGCGTGAGAAAGCCGTCACCGCGGACACACGACAGTCCGCAGCGCTGGCGCGCTGGCTGCGCGAGCAGCGCAAGCGCTGCGGACTCACGTATGCGGCGATGGCCTTTCGGATCGACAACGACGTCACCGCGTCGGCGCTCTCCCGGGCCGCCAGCGGCAACAGTGTGCCGTCCTTGCGCGTCATCGAGGCCTACGCCGCAGCCTGCGATGCCGACGTCGGCGAAGCCCGGCGCCTGTGGAAGTCCGCCCGCCATGCCGAACAACGCCGCCGTCTGCGTGACACCAGCTCCGCCGACGACCTCCAGGACCGGGACCTGGCCGACAAACTCGACCGCGTCATGACCCCACATCCCGAGGTCATCGACACCTTCGCCCAACTGCGCCGCGCCATGGTCCAATTGCGGGCGAGCGAAGGCCAGCCGTCCCTCGAAGAGCTCCAGCGACGCGCAGGCCCTGCGCCTGGCGGCGGCCACCTATTGCCGAAAAGCAGCCTGAACGCGATCCTGCGCGGCCAGGCTGTCCCGCTGCGACGCCACATCACCGCACTCACCCGCGCGCTGGGCGCCAGCGAGTGGCGGGTCGCCGAATGGGAGCGGGCCTGGGACCGCATCACCGGCCAGCGCCCCATACCCGCTCGCCCCACGTGGCT
>NZ_JBJHPC010000317.1:0-8498 GCF_045257485.1 Streptomyces sp. YS-3
CCACATAGCCCGTCGACGAACCCCCACCCGTCTGCGCCAGTTTGGGTTCCGCCGCCGTCTGCGTCCGCACCTCCGTACTCGACGTACGGGCGACCGGGGCGGGGGCCGACGCCGGGGCCGGGGACTCGCAGGTCGCCTCCCCGAGCGTCACCTCACCCTCCACCTCCGCCACGTTCAGCTTCAGCGGGTTCACCGACACCCGCAGCCGCAGCGCCGTCGCCGCCGCCGTCCGCGACGTCGTACGCGTCGACGACAGGTCCAGGGTCACCTCGCCCACTCCCGGCACCGCCACCCGCGTCGTCCCGCCCGTGGTCAGGGTCAGCTTCCTACCCAGGACCGTCACACCGCCCAGCAGGTTGGACGACGCCACCGGACGCGCGCCCGCCGCGCACACCGCCCTGGAGGTCACGTCCTGGACCTCCACCAGGGACAGCAGCGGCAGACCGGGGACGTGCAGCCGGGCGTGGAGCAGGCGCGCGGTGCCCTCCGCCCCGGCCGCCCCCACCGTCGCCGTCGCGGTCGCCACGTCCGCCTTCAGGACGTTCACCGGCCGGCCCTTCTCGACGCCGTCGAGCTTCACCTCCAGCGCCGTCTTCCCCGCGGTGCCCGAACCGGCCGGTGCCCGGACGTCGTTGAGCGTGGCCTTCAGGGGGATGTCGACCGTCTTGTTCAGGAGCGATACGTCCAGGCCGGTGCGGAGCACCACCGCGCTCGCCCGGCCCTGGCCGCCGCCGGTGGCCGCGACCGCGCCGGTACCCGTGCCCGGCCCCGGACCCCCGCCCGTGGCGTATGCCGGGACGGGCGTCGCGAGGGCCAGGGAGCCGAGCGTCAGGGCCAGTGCGGCCGAGGTGCGTACGGGCAGGCGGAAGTTGATCGTGTTCACGGTGGTGGAACCCCCACGGGAGACATGAGCCGTCACCGGCGCGCGCCCTCCCACGGGGACTCGTGGGACTCAAGCGAGTCAGGGGCGCGCCGGTGACTGGAGACACCGGAATCTTTACGCACGGAGAGTGAAACGGCGGCTACGTGACGTCAGTTCACCCCAAGGGGGTTCGAACCGGCCGCCCGTTCGACTTCCGTCGCGCATCCGTTCCCGCCCCGGGGCCGGTCCATCCCCCTTGCGGCGTACGCCGGTGGCCCGTACCGGCGTACGCGCCAATGTGGCCGAAAAAGCTACAACGAGCCGCCGTCCGGACCGTCACCCTCCGCGTCAACTCCCCGCACCGGCCCCGTCATCCCACGATCCGCCCGTTCAGCACGATCCGGCTCGGCGCCGCCAGCACCCGTACATCCGCCCGCGGGTCCCCCTCGTACACCACGAGGTCCGCCGGAGCGCCCTCCTCCAGGACCGGGCGGCCCAGCCAGGCACGGGCGCCCCAGGCCGTGGCGGAGAGGGCCTCGACCGGCGGGATGCCGGCCTTCACCAGCTCCGCGACCTCCGCCGCGACCAGACCGTGCGCCATCGAGCCGCCCGCGTCGGTGCCGACGAAGACGGGGATACCGGCGTCGAAGGCCGAGCGCACGGTGTCGTAGCGGCGGGCGTGCAGCCGGCGCATATGGGCCGACCACCGGGGGAACTTGGCCTCCCCGCCGTCCGCGAGGTGCGGGAACGTGGCGATGTTGACCAGGGTCGGGACGATGGCGACGCCCCGCTCGGCGAAGAGTGGGACGGTGTCGTCGGTGAGCCCCGTCGCGTGCTCGATGCAGTCGATGCCCGCCTCGACCAGGTCGCGCAGGGAGTCCTCGGCGAAGCAGTGGGCCGTCACCCGGGCGCCCAGCCGGTGCGCCTCGGCGATCGCCGCCTCCACCTCCCCGCGCGGCCAGCACGGCGCGAGGTCGCCCGCCTCGCGGTCGATCCAGTCGCCGACCAGCTTCACCCAGCCGTCGCCGCGCCGCGCCTCGCGGGCCACGTACGCGACGAGGTCGCCGGGCTCGATCTCATGGGCGTAGTTGCGGATGTAGCGGCGGGTGCGCGCGATGTGGCGGCCCGCCCTGATGATCTTCGGCAGGTCCTCGCGGTCGTCGATCCAGCGGGTGTCGGAGGGCGAGCCGGCGTCCCGCAGCAGCAGGGTGCCCGCCTCCCGGTCCGTCAGCGCCTGCTTCTCGCTGGTCTCGTCGTCGACCGGGCCGTGCCGGTCGAGCCCGACGTGGCAGTGCGCGTCGACCAGGCCGGGCAGCGCCCAGCCGGTGACCGTGACGGCGTCCACCGCGCCCGGCGGACGCTCGTAGGTGACCCGGCCGTCCACCGCCCACAGTTCGTCCCGCACCTCCTCCGGGCCGACGAGCACCCGCCCCTTCACATGCAGCACCACGTGATCGCTCATGGTCAGCACTGTACGAGGCGCTGGGTACCCTCGACCGGGTACACCCACCCGGGCACCCGAGCACCCCTTGATGTGAAGAAGGCACCGCTGTGACGCACCCGTTCCTCGACCTGCCCCCGCTGACCGCCGCCCGTTTCGCGGCCATCGAGCGGCGGGTGGCGGCGCTCCTCGCCACCGAGCAGGACGTGGTGATCACGCAGGGCGAGGCGCTGCTGCCGCTGGAGGGCTGTATCCGGGGCGCCGCGCACCCCGGCTCCACCGCGCTGAACGTGGTGACCGGCCCGTACGGCCAGACCTTCGGCGACTGGCTGCGGGACTGCGGTGCCCGCGTGGTCGATCTGGAGGTCCCCTTCCACACGGCCGTCTCCGCCGAGGAGATCGACCGGGCCCTCACCGAGCACCCGGAGATCGACTTCGTCTCCCTGGTGCACGCGGAGGCGGCGACCGGCAACACCAACCCGGTGGCGGAGATCGGCGAGGTGGTGCGTCGGCACGGCGCGCTGTTCATGCTGGACGCGGTGGCGTCGGTGGCCGCCGAGCCGCTGCTGCCGGACGCGTGGGGGGTGGACCTGTGCGTGATCGGCGCGCAGAAGGCGATGGGCGGCCCGGCGGGCGTCTCGGCGGTGTCGGTCAGCGAGCGGGCCTGGGCGCGTATGGCCGCGAACCCGAAGGCCCCGCGCCGCTCCTACCTCTCGCTCCTGGACTGGAAGCAGCGCTGGATCGACGGCGGTCGCAAGGCGCTGCTGCACGCCCCGGCCCAGCTGGAGATGCTGGCGCTGGAGGCGTGTGTGGAGCGGATCGAGGCGGAGGGCCTGGACGTGGTGATGGCCCGGCACGCCCGTGCCGCCGCCGCGACCCGGGCCGGCGCCTCGGCGCTCGGCGGCGGTCTGCGGCCGTATGTGCGCGACGCGCGGGACGCGGCCCCGGTGGCCACGACGCTGCGCGTCCCCGAGGGCGTCGACGCCTCCGAGCTGGTCGCGCGGGCGCTCGCGGCCGACCCGTCGCTGCCGCTGATCGCGGGCGGCGGGGCGCTGGCGAAGGAGATGGTCCGGGTCAACCACTACGGGGCCGACGCCACGGAGGAAGCGGTCCGGGGCTCGCTCGCGGCGCTGGGGGCGGCGCTGGGCGAGCGGGGCGTGCCGGCCGACACCGAAGCCGCCCTCAAGGCTGTTTCCCGAGCCTGGTGAAAGCAACCCGACGACACCTTTACCGCTGACAAATAGCCGGTGAATTCCACTAAACGGGAAGCTGCTTTATCCGGAGCAGCTTCCCGTTTTCTTCTGCCCCAGCCAGTTGATCTCAAACACACGAATCGAAGACGGTTTTTCGGACCCTGAGCGGGTGTGATCGACTCCACATCGGCGCTGTTTTGTCCGGTAATTACCGGACAAACCGCCTCGCGCGTACACCTGCGTGATAACACAGAACAGCGCCGCGCACACCCCCTGGCGGGAATGCGATTTCGATTTCCGCTGGGTAAATTCCCTCCGCATGACCGCCGCACAGACCGTTGTCCATATCGACACCCCACGCGTCGAGGACGGCGCCGCGATCTGGCGTATCGCCCGCGACTCGCAAGTCCTGGACCTCAACTCCTCGTACAGCTATCTCCTCTGGTGCCGTGACTTCGCCGCGACCTCCCTGGTGGCGCGCGACGCCACCGGTGAGCCGATCGCCTTCGTCACCGGCTACGTCCGGCCGGACCGCCCCGGGACGCTCGTCGTCTGGCAGGTCGCCGTCGACCGTGAGCACCGGGGGCGCGGCCTGGCCGGCACCCTCCTCGAAGCGCTGACCGCGAAGGTCACCGACTCGCACGGCGTCGGCTCCGTCGAGACGACCGTGACCCCCGACAACACCGCCTCCGACCGGCTGTTCACCTCCTTCGCCGAGCGGCGTGGCACCGCCCCCCACCGCGAAGTGCTCTTCGACAGCCACCTGTTCCCCGACGAGGGGCACAAGGCGGAAGTCCTGTACCGGATCGACCTGGGAGTACGACTGTGACCATCACCCCGCCCGCGCTGAGCGTCTTCGAGACCGTGGAGTCGGAGGTCCGCAGCTACTGCCGCGGCTGGCCCGCCGTCTTCGACCGCGCCCAGGGCGCCCGGCTGACCGACGAGGACGGCCATGAGTACCTCGACTTCTTCGCGGGGGCCGGCTCACTCAACTACGGCCACAACAACCCGGTGCTCAAACGCGCGCTGCTCGACTATCTCGAACGCGACGGCATCACCCACGGCCTCGACATGGCCACCACGTCCAAACGCGCGTTCCTGGAGACGTTCCAGAACGTGATCCTGCGCCCGCGCGACCTGCCGTACAAGGTGATGTTCCCCGGCCCGACCGGCACCAACGCGGTCGAGGCGGCGCTGAAGCTGGCCCGGAAGGTGAAGGGCCGCGAGTCGATCGTCTCCTTCACCAACGCCTTCCACGGCATGTCGCTGGGCTCGCTCGCCGTCACCGGCAACGCCTTCAAGCGGGCCGGGGCCGGCATCCCGCTGGTGCACGGCACGCCGATGCCGTTCGACAACTACCTGGACGGGCAGGTGCCCGACTTCCTGTGGTTCGAGCGGCTCCTGGAGGACCAGGGCTCCGGGCTCAACAAGCCCGCCGCCGTGATCGTCGAGACCGTGCAGGGCGAGGGCGGCATCAACGTGGCGCGGCCCGAGTGGCTGCGCGCCCTCGCCGACCTCTGCCGGCGCCAGGACATGCTCCTGATCGTCGACGACATCCAGATGGGGTGCGGGCGCACCGGCGCGTTCTTCTCGTTCGAGGAGGCGGGCATCACCCCGGACATCGTCACCCTGTCCAAGTCGATCAGCGGCTACGGACTGCCCATGTCGCTCTGCCTGTTCAAGCCGGAGCTGGACGTGTGGGAGCCGGGCGAGCACAACGGCACCTTCCGCGGCAACAACCCGGCCTTCGTCACCGCGACCGCGGCCCTCCAGGCGTACTGGTCGGACGGCGGCGCCCTGGAGAAGCAGACCCGGGCCCGCGGCGAGCAGGTCGAGCAGGCGCTGATCTCCATCACCGAGGAGAACCTGGTCGACGTCAAGGAGTACCGGGGCCACGGCCTGGTCTGGGGCCTGGAGTTCCACGACAAGGCGCGGGCGGGCAAGGTCGCGCGGCGCGCCTTCGACCTCGGCCTGCTGGTCGAGACGTCGGGCCCGCAGAGCGAGGTCGTCAAGCTGCTGCCGCCGCTGACCATCACCGAGGACGAACTCGACGAGGGGCTGCGCACCCTGGCCCGCGCCGTCCGCGAGACGGCCGTCTGACCACCGCCCGACCGCCGTAGTCACGAGGAAAGAGAGCAACCCCCTGTGATCGTCCGCTCGTTGAAGGACATCGAGAACACCGAACGCCACGTCCGCGCCGCCTCCGGCACCTGGGAGAGCAGGCGGATCGTCCTCGCCCAGGAGAAGGTCGGCTTCTCCCTCCACGAGACGGTCCTGTACGCGGGCACCGAGACGTCGATGTGGTACGCCAACCACATCGAGGCGGTGCTGTGCGTGGAGGGCGAGGCCGAGCTCACCGACCACGAGAGCGGCGAGACCCACTGGATCGAGCCCGGCACGATGTACCTGCTGAACGGCCATGAGCGCCACACCCTGCGCCCCAAGACCGACTTCCGCTGCGTCTGCGTCTTCAACCCGCCCGTCACCGGACGGGAGGACCACGACGAGAACGGCGTCTACCCCCTGCTGACCGAACCCGAGGAGGGCTGATCACCATGCAGGACCTGTACCCCACCCGCGGCGCCGCCGAGGTAGTGACCCCCCGTCAGGACCCCGTCGTCTGGGGCCCGTCCGAGGGCTTCGAGTCGTACGAGAAGGACGGCTTCCTCACCGTCGACCAGCTCCTCGCCGACGACGAGGTGGCCCTCTACCGGCGCGAGCTGGAGCGGATGATCGCCGACCCGGCGATCCGCGCCGACGAGCGGTCCATCGTGGAGCCCCAGACCCAGTCCGTGCGCTCGGTCTTCGAGGTGCACAAGCTGAGCGAGGTCTTCGCGGGCCTGGTGCGCGACGAGCGCGTGGTCGGCACCGCCCGGCGCATCCTGGGCTCGGACGTGTACGTCCACCAGTCGCGCATCAACGTGAAGCCGGGGTTCGGCGCGTCGGGCTTCTACTGGCACTCGGACTTCGAGACCTGGCACGCCGAGGACGGTCTGCCGAACATGCGGACCGTCTCCGTGTCGATCGCGCTCACCGAGAACCACGACACCAACGGCGGCCTGATGATCATGCCCGGTTCGCACCGGGACTTCCTCGGGTGCGCCGGGGCGACGCCCAAGGACAACTACAAGAAGTCGCTCCAGATGCAGGACGCGGGCACGCCGTCCGACGAGGCGCTCACCAAGATGGCGGACCGGCACGGGATCCGGCTCTTCACCGGGCGCGCGGGCTCGGCGACCTGGTTCGACTGCAACTGCATGCACGGCTCCGGTGACAACATCACCCCGTATCCGCGCAGCAACGTCTTCATCGTCTTCAACAGCGTGGAGAACGCGGCGGTCGAACCGTTCGCGGCCCCGATCCGCCGCCCGGAGTTCATCGGCGCGAGGGACTTCACCCCGGTGCGCTGACCGGGCGAGCGGCTGCCGTCCGGCCGTACGGTGATCGTTGGTACGGTCGGGCGCATGGCTGATGAAACCTCACGGGCCCCCGTCACCGCGGCCGATGTCGAACACGCCGTACGGCTCTCGGTCACCGCGCTGCGGGCCGGACTGGCCGCGGACTGGGGCGCGAGGGCCGGCTCCCTGGAATGGGACTGCTGGGAGACCGTCGAGCACCTCTCGGACGACCTCTTCGCGTACGCCGTGCAGCTCGGCCCGGAGCAGCCGCCGCTCGACGGCGAGGTGCCGTTCCTGTGGGAGGCGAGGCGTCCCGGCGGGCCGCGCAACGCCGTACACGCGGACCGCGCGGCCGGGCCCGCCGGGCTCCTGATGACCCTGGAGGCGAGCGGCGCCCTGCTGACCGCGATGGTGCGCACGGTCTCCCCCGAGGTCCGCGCCCACCACACCTTCGGCGTCTCGGACCCGGAGGGCTTCGCGGCGATGGGCGTCGTCGAGACACTGCTGCACACCCATGACGTGGCCCAGGGCCTCGGGGTCACCTGGGCGCCACCCGCCGGGCTGTGCGACCGGGTGCTGGCCCGGCTGTTCCGTGAGGTCCCGGCGGACCCGGACCGGTGGCGCGTACTGCTGTGGGCCACCGGCCGGGCCGACCTGCCGGACCTGCCGCGCCAGGAGTCCTGGCGCTGGTACGGCGAACCACTCAGTGACGCAGCCAGATCCTGAGCCCGCCGACCGGGGTGAACCCGGCGCGGACGGCGGCCGTGAGGTCGTCGCCGCTCTCGTAGCCGACCACGTCGAGGCCGGGCCGGTGCCGGGCGAGCGTGCCCAGGCAGCCTGCCCAGGCCGCGTCGAGGTCGCCGTCGACCGCGAAGAGGTTGGAGACACCCACCACCGACGCGCTCGTACTGGCGACGGCTCCGGCGACGATCCGGCCCGCCGAGTCCCGCGCGGCGAGGAAGGCGTGGGCGTCCTCGGCGAGGAGCGCGGGCGGGAAGAGCCCCTCACTGTCCCCGTCCGACCACGCCCGCTCCCAGCGCGCCAACTCCTCCTCGGTACGCACCCGTTCCCACTCCCCCGCTCCCGGCCCGGGGGCGGGGCGGTGGATCCACTGGGCGTCGAAGAGCACCGCGAAGCCCTCCCCCGTCAGATCGAGGGCGGCGAAGCTGTCCTTCACCGAGGCGCCCGGCGAGGCGTCGATCCGCTCCACGGTCCCGCGCTCCCCGGCGCCGGGGCCGAGCGTCACCGCGTCGGGGTAGAACGGCGGGGTGCGCCGGGCGCTGGTCCAGGCGTGGGGGGACCAGGCGCCCGTGATGCCGTGGGCGCGGCAGAGCGCCTCGCACCACTCGGCGTTGTTGCGGGCGGCGGCGCGTACCCGGGTGTCCTGCTCGGTATCGGTGGTCACGGCCCGATGATCACTCCCGCCGCCGGGCCCTGACCAGTCGTTTTCCCTGGGCGGGACGGTGGCGGCGGCCGGAGAAGCGCGCCCCGCCGCGCTCACCGGATCGCGCCGAGCACCTCCAGCACCCGGTCCACGTCGGCGGACGAGTTGTACAGGTGCACGGCGAACCGCAGGTTCCCGCCCCGCGCGGACGCGTACACCC
>NZ_JBJHPC010000318.1:0-8410 GCF_045257485.1 Streptomyces sp. YS-3
GTCCGCAGACAAAGCACGCACACCGCACCCGCCCCCCGCCCCAGAGGCGAAGCCGCACTACCCCTCGGGGAGTTCCCAGAGCAGCAGTTCCGCCCGGGTGCGGGCGATCACGTCGAGGGCGGGCTCGTTCGTGGCCCGGGCCGAGTCGCCGGGGCCGAGCCGCTCGCCCGCGAGATCGACCTCGCCCCGCACCACGTGCACGTACACCCCCGGCGCGTCCGGCACCGCCGTGCGCTCGCCGGGCGCGAGACGGCGTACGTGCAGCATCGCCCCGGCCGCCAGGACCGCGTACGGCGTGGAGTCGGCTATCCCCCGGACGATCTCGTACGCGGGGGCGCCGCCGGGCTCCCTGGGGGCCAGCCACATCTGGACGAAGACCAGCGGGGCCGTGCCGTCGTTGCGCTCCTCGTGGCGCACCCCGCCGGCCGAACTGAGGTGCTGGACGTCCCCCGCCCGTACCACCGTGGCGCGGCCCGTGGAGTCCCGGTGGGTGAGCTCGCCCTCCACCACCCAGGTGACGATCTCGGTATGGCTGTGCGGGTGTTCGTCGAAGCCCGCACCCGGGGCGAGCCGTTCCTCGTTGCAGGCCAGGACCGGACCGAAGCGCAGGTTGTCCGGGTCGTAGAAACGGCCGAAGGACAACGCGTGCAGGGACTCGATGCCGGCCGCCGCGTCACCGCCCCGGTAGCGCTCGTCGGCGCGCCTCACGGAAATCACGGGACCCACGGTAGTCCCGTCGGGCGGGCCCGGAACGCCCCCCGAACCCCCGGCAGGGCATGCACCCGTCCCTATAAGGCAGTCTTGTCCCGTGCCCGAACCCGAATCGCCGCAGCCGCCGAACGCCGCCCATCCGCACACCGCGACCCTCAAGCGCCTTGAGCAGTCCTCCGGCCGGCTCGCCGCGAACGCCATCGCCCGCATGGACGAGACGCTGCCGTGGTACCGGGCGATGCCGCCGGAGAACCGGTCCTGGATCGGACTGGTCGCCCAGGCCGGCATCGCGGCCTTCACCGAGTGGTTCCGGCACCCGGAGACCCCGCAGGCGATCTCCACGGACGTCTTCGGGACCGCTCCGCGCGAACTGACCCGGGCGATCACCCTGCGCCAGACCGTCGAGATGGTGCGCACCACCATCGAGGTCATGGAGACGGCGATCGAGGAGGTGGCGGCGCCCGGCGACGAGTCGATCCTGCGCGAGGCCCTGCTCGTCTACGCGCGCGAGATCGCCTTCGCCACCGCCCAGGTGTACGCCCAGGCCGCCGAGGCACGCGGTGCCTGGGACGCGCGCCTGGAGTCGCTGGTCGTCAACGCGGTGCTCTCCGGCGAGGCCGACGAGGGCGCCGTCTCCCGGGCCGCCGCCCTGGGGTGGAACTCCCCCGAGCATGTGTGCGTGGTGCTCGGCACCGCCCCCGACGGCGACAGCGAGCTGACCGTGGAGGCCATCCGGCGGGCCGCCCGGCACGCCAAGCTCCAGGTCCTCACCGGGGTGCTCGGCGACCGCCTGGTCGTCATCGCGGGCGGCAGCGACAACCCGCTGCACGTCGCCAAGGCCCTGATCGGCCCGTACGCGGCCGGTCCCGTGGTGGCCGGACCGGTCGTCCCGGACCTGCTGGCGGCCACCCGCTCCGCCCAGGCCGCCGCCGCCGGCCTCAAGGCGTGCACCGCCTGGCAGGACGCTCCCCGGCCCGTTCTGGCGGACGATCTCCTCCCGGAGCGCGCGATCGCCTCCGATCCGGCTGCGCGGGAGCAGTTGGTGGAGGAGATCTACAGACCGCTGGAGGAGGCCGGCTCGGCGCTCCTGGAGACCCTGAGCGTCTATCTGGAGCAGGCGAGCAGTCTGGAGGGCGCGGCCCGGATGCTCTTCGTCCACCCCAACACCGTGCGCTACCGGCTACGACGTGTGACGGACGTCACCGGCTGGTCCCCCTCCGATGTGCGTTCCGCCTTCACGCTCAGGATCGCCCTGATCCTGGGGCGTCTGGCCGACGGAGATCCTCAGTCCTAGACTTTTGTCGGACACCCACAATTCCCCCGACGGTTCTTCGTCCCTGTCCCCACGGGCGAGCAGGGCCGTCCACAAGAGAGAGTGTGAGAGTGCTCGTACTCGTCGCTCCCGGCCAAGGCGCTCAGACGCCCGGCTTCCTGACTCCCTGGCTCGACCTCCCCGGCGCCGCCGACCGGCTCGCCGCGTGGTCCGACGCCATCGGGCTCGACCTCGTCCACTACGGCACGAAGGCGGACGCGGACGCCATCCGCGACACCTCCGTGGCCCAGCCCCTGCTGGTCGCCGCGGGTCTGCTCTCCGCCGCGGCACTGGGTGACATCACCCCCGGCGCGGTGGCGGGCCACAGCGTCGGCGAGATCACGGCCACCGCCTACGCGGGCGTGCTCTCCGAGGAGGCCGCGCTCGGCTTCGTCCGCACCCGGGGCCTGGGCATGGCCCGTGCCGCGGCCATCACCGAGACCGGTATGTCCGCGCTGCTCGGCGGTGAGCCCGAGGTCGTCTTCCCGCACCTGGAGAAGCTCGGCCTCACCCCGGCGAACGTGAACGGCGCGGGCCAGGTCGTGGCCGCGGGCACCCTGGAGCAGCTGGCCGCCCTGGAGGCGGACAAGCCCGAGGGCGTGCGCCGGGTCGTGGCACTGAAGGTCGCGGGCGCGTTCCACACGCACCACATGGCTCCCGCGGTCGAGGAGCTGCGCGAGGCCGCGGCCTCGCTCGACGTCTCCGACCCGAGGATCACCTACGTCTCGAACGCCGACGGCGCCACGGTCGCCTCCGGCGCCGAGGTCGTGAGCCGTCTGGTGAACCAGGTTTCGAACCCCGTCCGCTGGGACCTCTGTATGGAGAGGTTCCGCGAACTGGGCGCCACCGCGCTGATCGAGGTGTGCCCCGGCGGCACCCTGACCGGCCTGGCCAAGCGCGCGCTGCCCGGCGTGAAGACCGTCGCCCTGAAGTCCCCGGACGACCTCGAAGCGGCCCGCGCGCTCATCGCCGAGACCGGGACACCTGCCGCTGACGCGGCGGGCGCCGAATAAGGAGCCGTAGCAGCATGTCGAAGATCAAGCCCAGCAGGGGCGCGCCGTTCGCCCGGATCATGGGCGTCGGCGGCTACCGGCCGACCCGGGTGGTCCCCAACGAGGTCATCCTGGAGAAGATCGACTCGTCCGACGAGTGGATCCGCTCCCGCTCCGGCATCTCCACCCGGCACTGGGCCTCCGACGAGGAGACCGTGACGGCGATGTCGGTGGAGGCCGCGGGCAAGGCCATCGCGGACGCCGGTCTCACCCCCGAGCAGATCGGTGGTGTGATCGTCTCCACGGTCTCGCACTTCAAGCAGACCCCGGCCGTCGCCACCGAGATCGCGGACAAGATCGGCGCGGTCAAGCCGGCCGCGTTCGACATCTCCGCGGGCTGCGCGGGCTTCGGCTACGGCCTGACCCTCGCCAAGGGCATGATCGTCGAGGGTTCCGCGGAGTACGTGCTGGTCATCGGCGTCGAGCGGCTCAGCGACCTGACCGACCTGGAGGACCGCGCGACGGCCTTCCTGTTCGGTGACGGCGCGGGCGCGGTCGTCGTCGGCCCCGCGGACGAGCCGGGCATCGCCCGTACCGTCTGGGGCTCCGAGGGCGACAAGTCCGAGACCATCAAGCAGACCGTGCCGTGGACCGAGTACGACTCCGCGGGCAAGTTCCCTGCGATCACGCAGGAGGGCCAGGCGGTGTTCCGCTGGGCCGTGTTCGAGATGGCGAAGGTCGCCCAGCAGGCGCTGGACGCGGCCGGAATCAGCGCGGACGACCTGGACGTCTTCATTCCGCACCAGGCCAATATGCGGATCATCGACTCGATGGTGAAGACTCTCAAACTGCCGGAGCACGTCACGGTCGCCCGTGACGTAGAGACCACCGGCAACACCTCGGCCGCCTCGATCCCGCTCGCTATGGAGCGGCTCCTGGCGACCGGACAGGCGAAGAGCGGTGACACCGCGCTCGTCATCGGCTTCGGGGCGGGTCTCGTCTACGCCGCGACGGTCGTTACCCTCCCCTAGGCACACCGGATCTTCCGGATGCCCGCAAACCCGTAAAAACACCGAAGGAGCGCCACATGGCCGCCACCCAGGAAGAGATCGTCGAGGGTCTCGCCGAGATCGTCAACGAGATCGCCGGTATCCCCGTCGAGGACGTCCAGCTGGACAAGTCCTTCACCGACGACCTGGACGTCGACTCGCTGTCCATGGTCGAGGTCGTCGTCGCCGCCGAAGAGCGCTTCGACGTCAAGATCCCGGACGACGACGTCAAGAACCTCAAGACCGTCGGCGACGCCGCGGACTACATCCTGAAGCACCAGGCCTGAGTCCCCGACTCAGTCCCGGACCCAGTTCCGCGTGACTGCCGCCACCCGGCGGTGGCGCCGCTGATCCCCCTTACACCGTGGAGAAATTTCCTGTGAGCTCGACCAATCGCACCGTGGTCGTCACCGGTATCGGCGCAACCACACCGCTGGGTGGCGACTCCGCCTCGACCTGGGAAGGTCTGCTGGCGGGCCGTTCCGGCGTCCGGCCCCTGGAGGGCGAGCGCTTCGCCGACCTCCCGGTCCGCATCGCCGCCACCGCCGCCGTGGACCCGGGCGAGGTACTGCCCCGCCCGCTCGCCCGCAAGCTGGACCGCTCGGCGCAGTTCGCGCTGATCGCGGCCAAGGAGGCCTGGGCCGACGCGGGCTACACCGCCCCCGCCGGTGACGACGAGTCCATCGCCCCCGAGCGTCTGGGCACGGTCATCGCCTCCGGCATCGGCGGTGTGACCACGCTGCTCGACCAGTACGACGTGCTGAAGGAGAAGGGCGTACGCCGCGTCTCCCCGCACACCGTCCCGATGCTGATGCCGAACTCCCCCTCGGCCAACGTCGGCCTGGAGGTGAACGCCCGCGCGGGCGTCCACACCCCCGTCTCCGCCTGTGCCTCGGGCGCCGAGGCGATCGGCTACGCCGTGGAGATGATCCGCACCGGCCGCGCCGACGTCGTCGTGGCCGGCGGCACCGAGGCGGCCATCCACCCGCTGCCCGTGGCGGCGTTCGCCAACATGATGGCGATGTCCAAGAACAACGAGAACCCCGAGCAGGCCTCGCGCCCGTACGACAAGGCCCGGGACGGCTTCGTCCTCGGCGAGGGCGCCGGTGTCGTCGTCCTGGAGTCGGCCGAGCACGCCGCCAAGCGCGGCGCCCGGGTCTACTGCGAGGTGCTCGGCCAGGGCCTGTCGGCCGACAGCCACCACATCGCGCAGCCCGAGCCGACCGGCCGGGGTGTCGCGGCGGCCCTGCAGAACCTGCTGGACTCCACGGACCTCAAGCCGTCCGAGGTCGTCCACCTCAACGCGCACGCGACGTCCACCCCGCAGGGCGACGTCGCCGAGATCAAGGCGCTGCGCAAGGTCCTCGGCGAGGACATGGACCACATCGCGGTCTCCGCGACCAAGTCCATGACCGGGCACCTGCTCGGCGGCGCCGGCGGCATCGAGACCGTCGCGACGGTCCTGGCGCTGCACCACCGCCTCGCGCCCCCGACCATCAACGTCGACGAGCTCGACGACGAGGTCGAGGCCGACATCGTGCGCGGCGAGCCGCGCCAGCTGCCCTCCGGGTCGATCGCCGCGATCAACAACTCGTTCGGCTTCGGCGGTCACAACGTCGTCCTGGCGTTCCGCTCCGTCTGAGCCGGCGGCGTCCACGACGCCCGCAGGTGACCGGAAGGGCCCCCACCGCTCGGTGGGGGCCCTTTCCGCTGCTCATGGGCGCCGTCGGGGCCCGGAGGGCTCAGACGACCTGGTGCAGCCACCGCACGGGCGCGCCCTCGCCCGCGTACCGGAACGGCTCCAGCTCGTCGTCCCAGGGCTTGCCGAGGAGGCGGGCGATCTCGGCCTCCAGGTCGCTCTCGTCGCGCATCGAGCGGGCCAGCGCCGCCCGCAGCCGGTCCTCGGGGATCAGGATGTCGCCGTGGATGCCGGTGACCGCGTGGAAGATTCCCAGCTCGGGCGTGGCGCTGTAGCGCTCGCCCTCGGCCGTGGCGCACGGCTCCGCCGTGACCTCGAACCGCAGCATCTGCCATCCGCGCAGGGCGGACGCGAGTTTGGACGCCGTGCCGGGCTCGCCCTGCCAGGAGAACTCGGCTCTCCAGGTGCCGGGCGAGGCGGGCTGGCGGATCCAGTCGAGCTGGACGCGCACACCGAGCACCCCCGCCACGGCCCACTCGACGTGCGGGCACAGCGCGCGGGGGGCGGAGTGGATGTACAGAACTCCACGTGTCGTCACCGGGACCTCCAGTGCGGTTCGAGGTTCGCCTTCCCCAGCGGCCTCGCGCCCCTACCGGTCCCGGTCAGGACAGCACCTGACATTCTGCCCCTGGGGTCAACAGTAAACAGCATCGGGAGTTAATCTCCTGAATGGGGACAGTATGTGACGTGATGTAATTTACCGGAGCCGTCTGGCGTGGTTCCTCTGGCTGGACGGGCCAAAGCTACCGCGCGGAGCAGACAGAAAGGTGTCGTACGGTCGGTCCTGGGCCCGGGAAACACGAAGCTTTCACTCGCCAGGACGCCAGGGGCACCCGAGGGAGGGGACCATGGGGATGGACCAGGGGACGCCGCCGACACGCCGGAGCCGCACCGCGCGGGGCCGCACCCCGGCCGCCGCCGCCCTCACCGCGCTGACGCTCGCCGTCACGGCAGGATGCACGAGTTCGGGGTCGCCGGTCGAACACCGCCCTGGCACCGCCCGGAAGCCCTCGCCGACCCCCACCTCCCACTGGAACCCGCGCCCGGCGTCGATCGCCGCCGTGGGCGACTCCATCACCCGGGGCTTCGACGCCTGCATGGTCCTCGCCGACTGCCCCGAGGCGTCCTGGGCGACCGGCAGCGACTCGGGGGTGCGCTCGCTGGCGACCCGGCTGCTCGGCCCCGCCTCCGCCGCCGCCCGCAGCTGGAACTACGCCCGTACCGGCGCCCGGATGTCCGACCTCCCGGCCCAGCTGACCCGGGCCGCGGCCCACCGCCCCGAGCTGGTCACGGTGATGGTCGGCGGCAACGACGCCTGCCGGGACTCGGTCGACGGGATGACGTCGGTGGCGGACTTCCGGTCGGGCTTCGAGCGGTCCCTGCGCCAGTTGCGCGCCGGCCTGCCCAGGACTCAGGTGTACGTGTCGAGCGTGCCGGACCTCAAACGCCTGTGGTCGCAGGGCCGGGGCAACGCGCTGGGCAAGCAGATCTGGAAGCTGGGCATCTGCCAGTCGATGCTGAGCGACGCGGACGACCTGGGACCCGCGGCGGCCGAGCGGCGCGACGCGGTGTACGCGCGGGTGGTGGCGTACAACAAGGCGCTGAAGGACGTGTGCGCGAAGGACCGTTACTGCCGTTACGACGGAGGCGCGGTCTTCGACTACCGCTTCACCGGCGACCAGCTGAGCCACTGGGACTGGTTCCATCCCAGCAAGGACGGGCAGGAGCGGCTGGCGGAGATCGCGTACCGCAATGTGACGGCGGCGCGCCCGCCCGCCTGACGGCCGGATCCCTTCCGTCACTCCGAGTCCCCCTGTTCACAGGAGAGTTCCTTCTCGATACTGGCCGCCCAGGCCTTGAGGGAAGGATGCCCAGTGGTTCGTGGACGGCGTGTACGGGGTGTACGGGGCGTACGGGTGGCACGGCTCGCCCTGCTGGTCGCTTCGATGACGGTGGGCGCGGCGCTCGCGCCGGTCCCGGCGCAGGCGCAGGCGCGGGCATCGACGGGGGCGCCGCCCACCGTGGAGGAACAGCGCCTGGACCAGGCCGTGCCGCGGGAGATACTGCGGCGCTCCGGGTTCGACGACGTGGCCGGGCGGTTCGCGCGGGAGCTCGACGGCGTGCGGTCCTACCGGGAGGCCGAGCGGCTGGTCGCCCGGGAGGGCGCCGGGCTGTGGCGGCGGGCCGTGGACCGGGCGCAGGGGCGCGGTCCGGCGGGCGGCGACCTGAGCCGGGGCGACGACCGGCCGCTGTACTGGGCGCGGCTGGGGATGACGCGCGAGCTGCGGGGCTGGGAGCCCGGGTTCGGGCTGTCCGCGACGCGGCGGGCGGCGCTGCTCGACCGTCTGGAGCGGGGGTCGCGGGGCCAGGACTCGATCACGTACGCCTCGGCCGCCGGCTACAAGAAGATCCTGGTCACCGGCTTCGACCCGTTCACGCTCGACCGGGACATCCGGATCGGCAACCCCTCGGGCGCGACGGCGCTGGCGCTGGACGGCACCTGGGTCAACACGGCCGCCGGGCCCGCCCGGATCGAGACGGCCATGTTCCCCGTCCGCTGGGACGACTTCGCGGCGGGCACGGTCGAGCGGACGCTGCGGCCGGTGCTGCCCCGGGTGGACCTGTTCACCACGGTGAGCCAGGGGCG
>NZ_JBJHPC010000319.1:0-8396 GCF_045257485.1 Streptomyces sp. YS-3
GCCTGCTGGCGGGCGCGGTGGGGCGGGTCGCGTCCATCAGTACCTCACTCGCGGGTCGACGACGGCGTAGAGCAGGTCGACGGCCAGGTTGGCGACGACGATGAAGGCGGCGGCGAGCAGGGTGACGCCGAGGATGACGGGCTGGTCGCCGCTGGACAGGGCGCCGTAGAAGAGCCGTCCGATGCCGGGCAGCCCGAAGATGGACTCGGTGATCACCGCGCCCGCCAGCAGGCCGCCCAGATCCATCCCGAAGATGGTCAGGATCGGGGTCATGCCCGCCCGCAGACCGTGCTTGACGACGACCGTGCGGCGGGGCAGGCCCTTGGCGCGGGCGGTGCGGATGTACGGCTCCGCCATGGTCTCGATCATCGAACTGCGGCTCTGGCGCGCGTACATGGCCGCGTACAGCACCGCCAGCGCCAGCCACGGCAGGAGCAGGTTGGAGGCCCAGTGCAGGGGGTCCGAGCCGAACGCCACGTACTGCGGGTAGGGCAGCAGGCCCGCCGTCCTGATCAGGCCGTAGATCAGCATGATCGAGGTGAAGTAGACGGGCAGCGAGGCGGCGGCGACCGCGCCGACCATCAGGACCTTGTCCGTCAGGGTGTCCTTGCGCAGGGCCGCGGTGACCCCGGCGGTCAGCCCGAGCACCAGCCACAGGACGGCCGCGCCGAGCGCCAGGGAGGCGGAGACGGGGAGCCGGTCCATCAGCAGGCCCCACACCGACTCGCTGTTCTCGTACGAGTAGCCCAGGCACGGGAAGTCGCAGTGCAGCGCGTACTGGCCGCTTCCCATGGTGCGGCCGGTGAAGATACCGGAGGCGAAGTGCCAGAACTGCTGCCACAGCGGCTGGTCCAGCCCCATGTGGGTGCGGATCGCGGCCAGGCGCTCGACGCTGCACGACTTGCCGCAGGCCGCGGCGGCCGGGTCGGAGGGCAGGACGTAGAAGATGGTGAAGGTGACGGCGGCGATCGCGATCAGGACACCGCTCACCCCGAGCAGCCGGCGGCCGATGTAGAAGATCATGAGCGGCTTCCCCTCGGGTCGAGGATGTCGCGCAGCGCGTCGCCGAGCAGGGTGAAGGCGAGCACCGTTAGGAAGAGGCAGGTGCTCGGGATGACGAAGTACATGGGGTCCGTGTCGTAGAAGGCGACGCTCTCGGCGATCATCTGGCCCCAGGAGGGCGTGGGCGGGCGGACGCCGACGCCGAGGTAGCTCAGGGCCGCCTCGGTGGCGATCATGCCCGGGATGATGAGGGTGGTGTACGCGATGACGGGCCCCGCGACGCCCGGCAGGATGTCGCGGGTGAGGATCCGCCAGGGGCCCGCTCCGTTGACCCGCGCCGCGTCGACGTACTCGCGGTGCTTGAGCGAGAGGGTCTGACCGCGGACGACACGGGCGATGCCGGGCCAGCCGAACAGCCCGATCACCGCGGTCATCAGGGCGATGCGGTTGACGTCCTTGGCCACCGACATCATCGCGATCATGAAGATGAGGGAGGGAAAGGACATGGTCAGGTCCATGAGCCTGCTGAGGACCGTGTCGGTGCGCCCGCCGAAGTAACCGGCCGCGATCCCGGCGGCCGTGCCCGCGACGACGACGATCGCGGTCGCGGTGAAGGCGATCAGCAGGGAGACCTGGGCGCCGTGCACCACCCGGGCGAACAGGTCGCGGCCGGTGACGGGCTCCACGCCCAGCCAGTGGTCGGCGGAGATCCCGCCGAGGGTTCCGAGCGGCTGGCCGCCGAGGTAGGGGTCGATGGCCGTCTTGTCGAACTCCTCGGGCGACCAGCCGCCCAGCCTGCTCAGCAGCGGGGCGGCGGCTGCCATGACGACGAAGAGGGCGACGACGGCGAGGGAGATCTTGACGGAGATACGGCGGCGCAGTTCCGCGCGGGCCAGCTGCCAGGGGCCGTGGCCGGCCGGGGCGGCCTCGGGTACGAGGGTCGTGGTCGTGGTCATGGTCGGAACTGGTCCTCAGCCCTGGCTCTTCGAGGGGTCCTTGAGGCCGACCGTGGCGTAGTCGAGCTGACCGCCGAAGGAGGTCTGGCCGTAGGCGCCCGCGATGTTGGTGCCGAGCACCAGCGGCCAGCGGCGCACCAGGACGGGGACGGCCGGGGCCTTGGCGAGGATCTCGCCGTCGAGCTGCTGCCAGGCGGCGTTGGCCTGCTTGGCGTCCGTCATGGCGGAGATCTCGTCCATCTTCTTCATGGTCGCGTCGTCGCGGAAGAGCGAGTGGTTGCCGGAGTTGCCCTTCTCCTTGATGTAGCGGCCGTCGAAGACGAAGGGCAGGAACGTGGAGCCCGAGGGGTAGTCGGGACACCAGCCCGTGTAGACGATGTCGGTCCGGTTCTTGGTGTCGCCGATCGTCGCGTAGAACGCGGACGGGTCGACGGTCTCGATGGTGACCTTGATCCCGGCCTTGGCGAGCGCCTGCTGGATGGCCTCGCCGCGCCCCTTGTCACCGGTGGAGACGGTCATCTTGGTGCTGAAGCCGTCCGGCTTGTTCGCCTCCTTCAGAAGCTCCTTGGCCTTCGCCACGTCACCGGCCACGGGCACCTTCGCGGTGTCGGGCTGCTTGCCGCCGAAGAGGGAGGCGGGCATGTACGCGGTGGAGGGGTCGTTGAAGGCGGGCCCTCCGGACGCGGTGAGGACGGCGTCCTTGTCGAGGGCGTACTGCACGGCCTGACGGACCTTCACATCGTCGAAGGGGGCGTGGCCGGTGTTCATCTGGACCATGTCCGTGCAGTTGGTGGACTCGGCGATGAGCCGCTTGCGGACCTCGGCGCTGGGCAGCACCTTCGCCGCGCTCTCCGGACGCAGCGCGCCCCAGGAGACCGCGGAGGCGTCCGCGCCCTGGGAGGCGATGAGCCGGTCGTCGATCTGGTTGGCCTTGAGCCCCATGACCATCACGAGTCTGTCCGGGTAGGCCTTGCGCACCTGGTCGGTGGCGGCGTCCCAGTGGGTGTTGCGCACCAGCACCAGCTTCTTGCCCCGCTCATACGACTCGATCTTGTACGGCCCCGAGGAGAACGGCCGGTTGTCGTACTGCGGCCCCTTGTCCTGCGCCTTGGGCACCGGCGCGAAGGTCGGCATCACGGTGGCGTTGGGGAACTCCGCGAAGGGCTTGCGCAGTTCGAAGACGATCGTGTGGTCGTCCGGCGTCTTGACGGAGTCCAGGTGCTTGCCCTGGGCCGGGCCCTGGTAGCCGTCTGCGCCGGCGAGGTAGCGCGCCGCGTAGTCGGCGCCGCCGGGCAGGTCGGGGGAGAAGGAGCGCTCGACGTTGTACTTGACGTCCTGGGCGGTGACGGGGCTGCCGTCCTCGTAGGTGACCCCCGGCTTGAGATGGAAGGTCCAGGTCTTCGCGCCGTTGGAGGAGGTGCCCAGATCGGTGGCGAGGTCGGGGACGAGCTCACTGCCGCCGGTGCCTGGGGCCGCCTTGTAGGTGACCAGGGTGCGGTAGAGCATCCGGGTCCCGAAGTCCATGTCGTTCATCACCCAGTTGCGGGCGGGGTCGAGGTGGGTGAAGTCCTGGTTGGACAGCACGGTCAGGGTGCCGCCCTTCTGGGGGGTGCCGCCCACCACGGTGCCCGCGTTGGCGGTCGCCGGGTTCTTTCCGGCGTCCGGGCCCGCGTCCGCGTGCTTGGTCTTCGAGCAGCCGGTCGCCCCCAGGGCGAGGGAGGCGGCCAGGGCGGTGGCGAGGGCGGTGAGAGTGCGCTTGTTCATCAGTGGTCACTCCGAGAGCGCGAGAGCAGTCCGACAGCCAGAGCGGCTGGAATGTGACCTGTAACATAGTAATGTGAAATTGTACTGACAACCCCTCGGCCACTCCTTTATCCACTCGTGTCCCAACGGCTCACGAGGAGCCGCCTCTTGGCCAGCAGAGTGCAATGTGAAATATTACTGCCCGCCCGCCCAGAGCTCCGGGCCGAGCGGAACCTCTCCCGAGCTCCGCACGGCGACGACCGACCTGGCCGTACGTCCCTTTCCCCTGGAGGACTCCTCCCGTGACCGCTGACGCCACCCCTCTCATCTCCCGCAACCCGGCCGACCCCGCCGACGTCCTCGTCCGGATCCCCGCTCCCGGCCCGCGTGCCACCGCCGACGCCGTGGAGCGCGCCCGAGCGGTCCAGCCCGGGTGGCTGGACAGCGGGGCCGCCGCGCGTTCGGCCGCGCTCGGCGCCGCCGCCGGGGTGATCGAGGCCGCCGCGGACGAACTGGCCGCGCTCGCCGTGCGCGAGGTGGGCAAGCCGCTCACCGAGGCCCGGGCCGAGGTCGCCCGTACCGTCGCCATCTGGCGCTACTACGCCCAGGCCCCCTACGAGGCCGTCGGCACGGTGCACGAACCCGCCGCCGGGTCCGGGCTGCTCCTCACCCGCCGCCGCCCGCACGGCGTCGCCGGGCTCATCACACCGTGGAACTTCCCCTTCGCCATCCCGAGCTGGAAGGCGGCCCCGGCGCTCGCCGTCGGCAACACCGTGGTACTCAAGCCCGCTCCCGAGGCCACGGCCTGCGCCCTGCGTCTGGCCGAGCTCCTCCACCAGGCCCTGCCCGCCGGGGTGTTCACGGTGGTGCCCGGTGCGGCTGCCGAAGGGGACGCGCTCGTCCGCAGCGCCGACGTCGTCTCCTTCACCGGCTCGACCGCCGTCGGCCGGGCGGTGGCACGGACCGCCACCGGGCGGGGTGTCGCGGCCCAGGCCGAGATGGGCGGCCTGAACGCCGCGATCGTCCTGCCGGACGCCGACATGGGCCGGGCCGCCGCCCACCTCGCCGCGGCGATCGCCGGATACGCGGGCCAGAAGTGCACCGCCACCAGCCGCGTCATCGCCGTCGGAGCCGCTCTCGACCCGCTGCGCGAGGCGCTCGCCGCGGCCCTGCGGTCACTGCCGGTCGGCGACCCCGCCTCGGCGGACACCGTCTGCGGGCCGCTCATCGACGAGCGCGCCCGCGACCGCGTGGGCGAGGCCTCCCGTGGCCTCTCCGTGCTCGCCGGAGGGACCGCGCCCCGGCACCCGGGCTGGTACACCGCACCGACCCTGGTGGAGAAGGCCGGCCCCGGACATCCGCTGCTGTGCGAAGAGGTCTTCGGGCCCATCGCCGCCCTGCTGCCCGCCGACGACCTCGCCCACGCGGTACGGATCACCAACTCGGTTCCGTACGGCCTGGTCACCTCGGTGCACACCGCGGACCTGGACACCGCACTGCACGGCCTGGACCGGCTCGACAGCGGCATGATCCGCGTCAACGCGCCCTCCACCGGCGTGGACTTCCACCTGCCGTTCGGCGGCACCAAGGACTCCAGCCACGGACCGCGCGAACAGGGCCGCGCCGCCCTGGACTTCTACACCTCCAGCCGCACCTACACCCTTGCGCCGTAGCGGACCGTGTGACCCGTAGGGCACCGGCTCTCCCACCCGGCACCCGGCACCCGGCACCCACATCCGGCACACACCGCCGCCCGCGTCGCGAAAGGCACCCATGAACCCGGCGTACGCAACCGTCGACCATGTCTTCACCGTTCCGCTGGACCACAGCGACCCGCACGGGCCGACCCTTGAGGTCTTCGCCCGTGAGGTCGTCGACCGCGCCCGGGCGGGCGAACGGCTGCCCTGGCTCCTCTACCTCCAGGGCGGACCCGGCGGCAAGTCGCCACGGCCGTCCGCCGGTTCACCGGGATGGCTGGAGCACGCCCTGCGCACCCACCGGGTGCTCCTGCTCGACCAGCGCGGCACCGGCCGCTCCACCCCCGTCACCGGCCGCACGGCCGCGGGCTTCCCCTCCCCGGCCGCCTTCGCCGACCACCTGGCGCACTTCCGGGCCGACGCGATCGTCGCCGACGCCGAGCTGATCCGGCGCCGGCTGTGCGGCGACGAACCCTGGGAGACCCTCGGCCAGAGCTACGGCGGCTTCCTCACCCTCACCTATCTGTCCCAGGCCCCCGAGGGGTTGCGCGCCTGCTATGTGGCCGGCGGTCTGCCCGGTCCGACGGCCACCGCCGACGACGTGTACGCCCGCACCTACCCCCGGGTGCGCGACCGGGTCCTGGAGTTCTACGCCCGCTATCCCGAGGATGCCGCGCGTCTGCGCCGTATCGCGGACCTCCTCTCGGCCGGCGACGTACGCCTGCCCGACGGCGACCGGCTCACCCCACGGCGTCTGCGCACCCTCGGCCTCGCCCTCGGTATGGGTGACGGCTTCGAGCGAGTGCACTGGCTGCTCGACGAAGCCCTCGACACCGAGGGGGAGTTGAGCGACACCTTCCTCCACCAGGTGCTGGGCATGACCGGCTTCACCGGCAACCCCCTCTTCGCCATACTCCAGGAGACCCTTTACGGGCAGGGCGCCGAGCCCACCGGCTGGGCCGCCGACCGCGCGCTCCGGGACTTCCCCGAGTTCGCCGACGACGCCGATCCGCTCCTCCTCACCGGCGAGATGATCTACCCCTGGATGTTCCAGGAGATCGCGGCCCTGCGCCCCTTCGCCCAGGCCGCCGAACTGCTGGCCGGACGCACCCACTGGCCGTCGCTGTACGACACCGGCCGGCTCGCCGCCAACGAGGTGCCGCTCGCCGCGGTCGTCTACCACGACGACATGTACGTGGACGCGGGGCTCTCGCTGCGCACCGCGCGCCAGGTCGGCGCCTGCCGGGTCTGGGTCACCAACGAGTGGGAGCACGACGGACTCACCGCCTCGGGCGGCCGGGTCCTCTCCCGTCTGATGGACCTGGCCGCAGGACGCGCCTGACCACTTGTTCCGTCCCGACCCCCCGGAGGAAGACCATGCCCGTCCGCGCACCGCGATCACGCCCCCTCGCCACCGCTGCCGCCGCCCTCGCCCTGTGTCTGGCCGGGGGCGGCGCGGCTGCCGCCGCACCCCGCCCGCACCCCGCGCCCGCCTCCGACTGCGCGCTGCCCGGCCGCACGGGCTGGACCGACGAGGGCCACGACACCGACCGCACCCAGTTCCAGAAGTCCACCGGCACCCACCGCGTCCTCACCCTGTTCGTCGACTTCCCCGACACACCGGAGACCGGCTCCACCGACCCGTACGCCGCCCAACTCGCCCCGGCCGCCGACTGGATGCGGACGGCCAGCCACGGCAGCTCCCGCCTCGCCCTCACCCCGCTGCGCCGCTGGATACGGATGCCCGCGGCCTCCACCTCGTACGGCTTCGCGCGCGGCATCACCTTCGAGGCCCACGAGAAGTACGTGCGCGACGCGGTCGCCGCCGCCGACCCGTACGCCGACTTCTCGCGGTACGACATGGTGTACGTCGTCCCCACCCGGGCGGCGACGGCCATCCCGTTCTCCCCGACCTACCTCTACGACCCGGCCACCGCCGGCATCACGGCGGACGGCACCCGGGTGAAGTGGGCCGTCACCTTCGGCCAGGACATGTGGCACTGGGGCCCCAAGGTCGCCGACCACGAGACCGCCCACACCTTCGGTCTGCCGGACCTGTACTCCTTCACCGGGGCCACCCACCAGTACGCGGGCGGCTGGGACGTCATGGGCGACATCGCGGGACCCGCCCCGCAGTACCTCGGCTGGCACTCCTGGAAGCTCGGCTGGCTCCGCGACGACCAGGTGGCCTGTCTGGCGGCGCCGGGGCAGCGCACCGTCCGCCTCACCCCGGTGGAACGCCCGGGCGGCACGAAGATCGCCGTTCTGCGTACCGGCGGGACGACCGCGTACGTGGCGGAGTCGCGCCGCGCCGAGGGCAACGACGCCGCCGCCTGCTCCACCGGCGTGCTCGTCTACAAGGTCGACTCGGCCGCCGCGACCGGTGAGGGCCCGATCCGGATCGCCCCCACGCACCCCGCCACCGTACCCACCGGCTGCACCGAACTGGACCTGGCCGCCCGCGCCCCCGGGCAGAGCTTCACCGACCCCGCCACGGGGACCCGTATCGACATCCTGGCGGGCGGCCCGGCGGGCGACACGGTACGGATCAGCAAGGGCTGAGCCGTCATGCGCCGGAGTGCAGGTTCGCGCCCAGGTTTGTGTGGATTGCCCGGCGTGCGACACCGATCGCGCCCCCGACCGTAGGTGGGATCGGACCCCACCATTTCACCGTGCGGTGTCAGTTGATCGGAGTGATAGAAAGACCCCGAGTCGCCAACCTGGCGATGTCACCAGCGAGTTCGGGGGAATCAGCGCTGTGAGCCACCCACCCAGAGAGCAACCGCCGCAGGAGCCGGTGCCGGGCAACCCATATGCCTCGCCCGGGAGTTACGGGCCAGCGGGTCCCGCTCGGCCCGACGTCTATGGGCAGCATGGCCCGGCGCAAGCAGGTGGCTACGGCTCGCCGTCGGCCGCACACGACTACCCGCCGCAGCCTCCGTACCCCGGCGGTTACGGGCTGCCGGACCCGTCACCGTACCCCCACACCCCGCCACCG
>NZ_JBJHPC010000320.1:0-8370 GCF_045257485.1 Streptomyces sp. YS-3
ACCCTCGGCCCCACCCCCCTCGGCCTCGTCGAGAACGCCGCCGTCGTCATCGACGGCGCCGCCATCGCCTGGGTCGGCCGCGCCGAAGACGCCCCCGCCGCCGACGAGGTCCACGACGCCACCGGCCACGCCGCCGTCCCCGGCTTCGTCGACTCCCACTCGCACCTCGTCTTCGCCGGCGACCGCACCCAGGAGTTCAACGCCCGGATGTCGGGCCAGGCGTACAAGGCGGGCGGCATCCGGACCACCGTCGCCGCCACCCGCGCCGCCACCGACGCCGAGCTGGGCGCCAACGTCGCCCGCTACCTCGGTGAGGCGCTGCGCCAGGGGACGACGACCTTCGAGACCAAGTCCGGGTACGGGCTGACCGTCGCGGACGAGGCCCGGGCCCTGCGCATCGCCGCCGAGCACACCGACGAGGTGACGTATCTCGGGGCGCACATCGTCGCTCCGGAGTACGCCGACGACCCCGCCGCCTATGTCGCGCTCGTCACCGGCGAGATGCTCGACGCCTGCGCCCCGTACGCCCGCTGGGTCGACGTCTTCTGCGAGAAGGGCGCGTTCGACGGCGACCAGGCCCGGGCGATCCTCCTCGCGGGCAAGGCCAGGGGGCTCACCCCCCGGGTGCACGCCAACCAGCTCTCCTACGGACCCGGCGTCCAGCTCGCCGTAGAGCTCGACGCGGCCAGCGCCGACCACTGCACCCACCTCACCGACGCCGACGTCGACGCGCTGGCGAACGGCACCACGGTCGCGACCCTGCTGCCCGGCGCCGAGTTCTCCACCCGCGCCCAGTGGCCCGACGCCAGGCGGCTGCTCGACGCGGGGGTGACCGTCGCGCTGTCCACGGACTGCAACCCGGGGTCCTCGTTCACGTCCTCGATGCCGTTCTGCGTCGCACTCGCCGTACGGGACATGGGGATGACCCCGGACGAGGCCGTCTGGGCCGCCACGGCCGGCGGCGCCGCCGCGCTGCGGCGCACCGATGTCGGGCGGATCGCGCCCGGCGCCCGCGCCGACCTCGCGCTGCTCGACGCCCCGAGCCACGTCCACCTCGCCTACCGGCCCGGTGTGCCGCTGGTCGGCGACGTCTGGCGTCAGGGCGTCAAGTGCCGGTAGCTGCGCGGATGCGCGTCCAGGTACTCGGCGAACGACTGGGCGCGACGGCCGGTCAGCCGGGGCACGGTGTCGGCGACCGCCGCCATCTCCCCGGCGGCGATCGCCTCGTACGAGCTCACCCAGCCGGTGACCTCCCACTCCTCGGCGCCGTACCCGGCGCGTGAGGCGAAGGCCTCCTCGCGGGTCTCCTCCACATAGGTGACGGTGCGGCCCGTCACCCGGCTCAGCTCGGCCGCCACCTCGGTGAGCGTCAGCGCCTCGGGGCCGGTGACGTCGTAGGTGGCGCCGTCGTGCGCCCCGCCGCCGGGCCTGCCGCCGCCCTCGCCCAGGAGCACGGCCGTCGCCACGTCCGCGATGTCCTCGTGCGCGACCCCCGAGACCCGGCCGTGCCCGGCGGGGCCCCGGATCACCCCGTCCGGGCCCGCCATCGCGGCGAGCCCGGACAGATAGAGGCTGTCGCGCAGGAACGTGTACGCCAGGCCCGAGCCCCGGATGTACTGCTCGGTGTGCCAGTGGTCGCGCGCGAAGGTGAACGCGGCGTCCGGGGCGGCCCCGAGGAACGACACGTACACGACGCGGCGCACGCCCGCCGCGACGGCCGCGTCCACGGCGGTGGTGTGCTCGCGCACCCGGTCCGGGGACTCGTGGGCCGACACCATCAGCATCGTCCCGGCCCCGGCCAGCGCGTCCCGCATCGCGGTCGCGTCGCCGAACGCGGCGGGCGCCGCCCGGACCGCGCCGGGCAGATCCGGCAGCCGTTCCGGAGTGCGGCCCACCAGCCGGGTCGCCACCCCCCGCTCGGCGAGCCGGCGGGCCACCCGCCCGCCGATGGCGCCACTGGCTCCCGTCACGGCGATGACGGGGTTCACCGGGTTCACCGGGGTCATACGGGCCTCCTGGCGGTCTCTGCGGCTCCCGGGCCTGCCGCTTCCGGGCTTCCGGCGTCCACGAACCCGGCGCCGGGCCCTCTGCTTCACCGGCCCTCGGCGGCCAGCATGCCCACAACCGGCCGCTACGCGCGATCCAGCCCGTTCCCCAGCGCCCGCTTCTCCCAGCCCCCGGCCACCAGCTCCGCCGCCGCGCACCCGGGCTTGCGCCGGGCCTGGTCGTGGAAGAGGCCCACGAACGCCTCCGCGAAGCCCAGCCGGGGATACGCCCCCACCAGCTCCGCCCGGAACGCCGCGTCGAAGGCCTCCAGGCCGGTGCCGGAGACGTCGGCGCTCGTCCCCACCTGGAGCAGCCGGCTCTCCACGTCCGCCTCCGGCGACACGTCGTCGCGCATGTGCAGCACGATCAGCTCGGCCGCCCGGTCGCGGCGCGCGTCCGGCCAGCCAAGGCCGGCCGTGAAGACACGGGCCAGATGGCCGCCCGCCTCCTCGAAGGGCAGGGTGTGGCTGTCGAAGGGCGGGGTGAGCGCCAGGTCGTGCAGGAGCGCGGAGACGAAGAACAGCTCACGGTCGTAGGCGAGGCCCCGCTCCCGGGCCCAGGCCGCGCCGAAGAAGTACGACCGCAGCGAGTGGTGGTACAGCGCCTCGTCCGCGTACTCCGCGCAGACCAGCCGCGCCGCCCGCGCCGCCCGCCCCTCGGGTATCCCGATCCCCGCGACCTCGGTCGTCTCGTGCATCTCCACGGCCCCACCCCTCGTCCACACCGGTCAGTGACGACCACAGCCTAGAGTGGCGCGATGAGGACCATCGGCCTGATCGGCGGCATGAGCTGGGAGTCCAGCGCGGAGTACTACCGGCTCCTCAACGAGCTCGTACGCGAACGGCTCGGCGGTCTGCACTCGGCCCGCTGCGTCCTGCACTCCGTCGACTTCGCCGGGATCGAGGAGTTCCAGCGCGCCGGGGAGTGGGAGCGGGCGGGCGAGGTGCTCGCGGCGGCGGCGAAGGGACTGGAGGCGGCCGGCGCCGACCTCGTGCTGATCTGCACCAACACCATGCACAAGGTGGCGGACCAGGTCGCCGCGGCCGTCTCCGTACCGCTGCTGCACCTGGGCGACGCGACCGCCGGGGCGGTACGGGCCCGGGGCGTGCGGCGCGTCGGGCTGCTCGGCACCGCCTTCACCATGGAGCAGGACTTCTACCGGGACCGGCTGCGCGCGCACGGCCTGGACGTCCTCACCCCGGGCGCCGACGACCGCGCCCTGGTCCACCGGGTCATCTACGAGGAGCTGTGCCTCGGCGTGGTGCGGGAGGAGTCCCGCGACGCCTACCGGGACGTGATCGCGCGGCTGGTCGCCGACGGCGCGGAGGGCGTCGTCCTCGGCTGCACCGAGATCGAGCTGCTGATCCGTCAGGAGCACAGCCCGGTACCGGTGTTCCCCACCACGCGGCTGCACGCCGAGGCGGCGGTCACCGCCGCGCTGGCGCCATAGCCGAGGGCCCGTCCCCCGGGGGGACGGGCCCTCGCGCGGGCGGCGGATGTCACTCCTCCACCGTCAGCCCCTTGCGCAGCCGGGTCAGGGTGCGCGAGAGCAGACGGGAGACGTGCATCTGGGAGATGCCGAGCTCCTCGCCGATCTCGGACTGAGTCATGTTGGCGACGAACCGCAGCGACAGGATCTTGCGGTCCCGGGCCGGCAGTCCGGCGATCAGCGGCTTGAGGGACTCGATGTACTCGACGCCTTCGAGGTCGTGGTCCTCGTAGCCGATCCGGTCCGCGAGCGCGCCCTCGGTGTCGTCCTCCTCGGGCTGGGCGTCCAGCGAGCTGGCGGTGTACGCGTTGCTCGCCGCCATCCCCTCGACGACCTCGTCCTTGGTGATGCCCAGGCGCTCGGCGAGCTCGCCCACCGTCGGTGAGCGGTCCAGCTGCTGGGCGAGTTCGTCGCCCGCCTTGGCCAGGTCGAGACGGAGTTCCTGCAGGCGGCGGGGGACCCGCACCGACCAGGAGGTGTCACGGAAGAAGCGCTTGATCTCGCCGACGATGGTCGGCATGGCGAAGGTGGGGAACTCCACGCCTCTGTCGTACTCGAAGCGGTCGATCGCCTTGATCAGGCCGATGGTGCCGACCTGGATGATGTCCTCCATCGGCTCGCTGCGCGAGCGGAAGCGGGAGGCGGCGAACTTGACCAGCGCGAGGTTCAGTTCGACGAGCGTGTTGCGTACGTAGGAGTACGCGGGAGTGCCCTCTTCGAGGGAGTCGAGCCGGGCGAAGAGCGTCTTCGACAGGGCCCGCGCGTCCAGCGGCGCGATGTGTTCGTAGGGAGGGATCGACGGGAGATCGCCAAGTCCCTCAAGGGTGGTGGGGGTGGTGTGCGGTACGTGCGTTGCCGACGTATCCATGGATTCGTCGAGCCGGGGTGACATGGGTCTCCTCCATCGTTCTCGGCATATGGCTGCCGACGCCCATACGTGGCGGATCGGTTTGCGGCGCCTCCATGGCCGGTCGTGGTGAAAAACTGTCTCTCCTACCCCTACCCGCTTTGGTCCTACCGCCGCAAGGTCGAGTTGTTACTATATGTCCGGTTCGGGGCGGTGTTCGGCTTCCGGCGGCCGTAGGGAAGGCGTAGTGTTCTCGCGGAGTCCGCGTGTGCGGGGCCGTGTTCGGCCACGTATGCGGAGAGGTGCGTCACTTGTGACGGGGAGCACAGGGAAAGCACTCGGAAGGACGACACGAACCACCGCCGCACCGTTTACGGTGTGGCACGGCGAACCACGGCGATCACAGCGAAGAGGGACGGGCATGGACCGCGGCACGGTCGGAAGCGCAAACGGAGGCCGTCTCAAGGTCGGCGTCCGCTCGCACGGCCGCAGTGAGATCTTCACGCCCGTGGGCGAGCTGGACCACCACACGGCGGAGCTGCTCAGCGAACCGCTGGAGAGCGCGGTCGAGGCCGGCCGCACCCGGCTGGTCGTCGACTGCGCGCAGCTGGAGTTCTGCGACTCGACGGGACTGAACGTGCTGCTCGGCGCCCGGCTCAAGGCCGAGGCGGCCGGCGGCGGGGTCCATCTGGCGGGGATGCTTCCCGTGGTGGCCCGCGTCTTCGAGATCACGGGAGCGGAAGCGGTCTTCAGCGTGCATGATTCGCTCGAAGCCGCACTGGACGACTGACCCCGCTGTTGCGGGGCAGGAGACCAGACCCAAGACGTTGGCGAACCAGGCGTTCGGTGAATCGGTGAGGTGAAGCGCTGATGAGCACCACCCGGCAGCACCAGCCGGGCGACCGCGGCCCCGAGCCGGACGGAGCTCCGGCGACGGCCTCGCGCGTCCTCGCCCTGGAGGGGGCCAGCGGCGTCGTGCCCCTGGCGCGCGACTTCACCCGTCAGGCGCTGTACGAGTGGGGCTGGCTGCCGGCCGCCACCGCCGACCGGCGGGCCGCCGCCGAGGACGTCCTGCTGGTGGTCTCCGAGCTCGTCACCAACGCCTGCCTGCACGCCGAGGGCCCCGAGCAACTGCGCGTCGCCCTCAATTCGAAGGTGCTGCGCCTGGAGGTCACCGACCTCGGCTCCGGCCAGCCCGCGCCCCGCACCCCGCACCGCGCGGGACGGCCCGGCGGCCACGGCATGTTCATCGTCCAGCGGCTCTGTCTGGACTGGGGCGTCCTGAGGACCCCCGGAGTGGCCGGCAAGATGGTCTGGGCGGAGCTCGCCGCGCCCGCGTAGGGCGCCTCCTCGCCCGCGCACGTCCTCACGTGGTGCCCGTCCAGGGCACTCACGTCACTCGCGTCCGTCATCCACTGTGTTGTGTGTCTTCCCTCGACAAGGTCCCCGGCGTACCTTGACGCCCAATCTGATGTGCCGTCAGTAACGTGAACGGCCTCGGGACCGAGGGAAATTCGAGGTGTCGTACGTGTCGTACCAGAAACGGACAGCACTCGCCCTTGCGGCTGCGGTGGCGGCCCCGGTGGTGCTGATCTCCGCCCCGGCCGCCCACGCCGACGTCGTGGACGTCAACTACAAGTGCGAGACACCGATCGGGCCCAAGAGCGCGGTGTCGCCCATCGACATCAAGGCCGTAAGAAGCGGCAGCGCCTACAAGCTGACCATGTCGTTCCAGAAGGGCGTCTCCTCCAGCCCCGTGGCGCTGGGCCCCGGGGCGATGAACCCGAGCGCGGTCGTGCGGCTCGGCGGCCCCGACAAGGGCACGGTGGCGGTGTCCGGCCCCGCCAACACGGCCGAGATCCCCGCCAACAGCCCCATCAAGATCAGCGACCTGAGCGGTACGTACACACCGAAGGCATCCGGCAAGGTCACCTTCACCGCCTCGGTCCTCACCATCAAGGCGCTGGGCACCACCACCACCTGCACCCCGGGCAACAGCCCCGGCCCCTCCCTCGCCCTGGACGTCACCGGCGCCCCCGGGGCCGCCGAGTCGCTGCCCAGGACCGGCCCGCTCGACTCGGCGCTCGCCCTCGGCACGCTCGGCGGCACGGTCCTGCTCACCGGCGCGGCCGGGGTGCTGTGGCTGACCCGGCGCGGGGCCCGCGCACACGGCTGACCCGTCCCTACCGACGCCCGACGGGGAGCCGCTGATGCCGCCGCGCCCGATCCGCCCGGCCGTGTACGCCGCGGCCCTGGCCCTGTCCGTCCTGCCCGCCCTGTCCGGCCCCGCCGCGCACGCCGCCGAGGGGGAGTGGAGCGCCGCGCCCGTCTCGGCCGGGGGCGGCCGGCCGTACTTCTATCTGGAGGGCGCGCCCGGCTCCGTCCTGGAGGACCGGCTCTCGCTCACCAACCCCACCGGGCGTCCGCTGACCCTGCGGCTGCGCGGGACCGCTGCCACCGGCACCGGCACCGGCACCGGCGCCTGGATCACACCGGCCGCCGCCGAGGTGCGGATCCCGCCGCGCACCCGGGCCGAGGTGCCGTTCACGGTCACCGTCCCGGTGGGCGCGCCGCCCGGCGGCCACACGGCGGCGCTGGTCGCGTCCGGCGGCGGCCGGCAGGCGCGGGTCCCGGTCCGGGTGCGGGTCGCGGGACCGGTCCTGGCCGCGCTGACCGTCGAGGACGTAACGCTCGACCGGGGCAACTCACTCATCCGGTACGCCCTGGTCAACCGGGGCAACACCACACTCGCCCCGAGCCTGGCCGTGCGCGCGGACGGGCTGTGGGGGCGGCGGCTGCGGCGCCCGGCCCGGCCGCTGCCGGTGGCGCTGCCGCCCGGTGGGCGCGCCGAGCTGACCGAGCCGTGGCACCCGCCCGCCCTGGACCGCGTCGAGGTGCGCCTGACGGTGACGGCGCCCGGCGCCGCCCGGGGCGAGGCGACGGCCACCGCGGCGTTCGTGCCGTGGGGGCCGGTGGCGGGCGCCGGATGCGCGGCGGCGGGCGCGGGAGCCGCGCTGTGGATACGCCGAAGGCGCCGACAGGGAGCCGACGCCCCCCAAGAGGCGCGGCCCGCAAATGAGTTGGCGACGACGGGAGCGGCGTCGTGAGGGGGCGTACGGCGGTGGCGGCGCTGGTCGCGGCCGTGCTGGCGGCACTCCTGTCCGCGGTGCCCCCGGTGGTCGCGCGCGCCGACGCGGGGAAACCCGTGGTGACCCTCTCCGGACAGGAGGCGGCCAAGGGCGGCGAGATCACCGCGAGCGGCACCGGCTGGCGGCCCGGCACGCTGCTGATGCTGCTGGTCTGCGGCCAGTCCACCCCCGGGCAGGGCGTGATCGGCGGCACCAACTCCTGCGCCAACGCGGACGGGCGCGCGGTGACCACCGACGCCCAGGGGGCCTTCAGCAAGCCGCTGCCGGTGGCCGCACCGCCCAAGCCCTGCCCCTGCGTGGTGCATGTGGCCACGGTGACGGGGGAGCCGGCCGCGGTGGACGCCGAGGTGCGGATCACCGGCCATCCGGTGGCACCGCTGCCCGAGCAGTCCGGCACCGGGCGCCTGAGCGTCCTGACCGCGCCGGAGCTCAGGGGCGGCAGCGGGATCCTCACCTGGTTCGGGGCACCGCCCTCGCGCACGCTGGTCGTCACCGTCGGCAACCTCGGCCCGGCGCCGGTCAAGGACCCGGTCTTCCAACTGGGCACCTCCCACGGCGTGTTCGCGCCGCGGTGGGAGGACCAGCGGTGGAAGGGCACCATTGCGCCCGGCGGCAAGGCCGAGGTGCGTCTGGGCTTCGAGCTGCCCGCGGGCGCGCACGGCGACTACCAGGTCCTGGTGAAGTACGGGCCCAAGGTGCTCGCCACCCAGCCCTGGGGCGTGGGCCGCCCGTGGGGCGTGACGCTCTTCTGGATCCTGCTGTGCCTGGTCGTCCCGGCGGCGGTGTTCCGTATCGGCATGGCGGTGGTGGACAGGGTCCGCCCGGGCGGGGCGGGGCAC
>NZ_JBJHPC010000033.1:0-26785 GCF_045257485.1 Streptomyces sp. YS-3
ACCTCCTCGGCACCGTGCCAGCGCAGCAGGTCGAGCATGACCGGGTCCGAACCGGCCCGGTCGAGGGCCTCGGCGTGCAGCACCCAGTCCCCCAGCACCGCCGTGAACTGCTCGATCGCGGCGACCAGCGAGAGCCGGAAGCGCAACCACTCCGGGGGCGGTATCGGCGCGCCGAAAGGAGGCTGCTCACCGAGGAGGACATCGAAGAGGAACTCGACATGGCGGGTGTAGGGCTCGGTGTCGAGGCGCTGCTCGGCGAGGTGGTCGAGGACATGGGCGTGCTGGACGCTGTGGGTGGCCTCCTGGCCCATGAAGCCCTTGACGTCCTTGAGCAGCACCGGGTCGGTGACCAGCGGCAGGGCTTCCTTGAAGACCTTCACGAACCAGCGCTCGCCCGCCGGAAGGAGCAGATGCAGGACGTTGATGACATGGGTGGCGGTGGGCTCGTCCGGTATCCAGTGCAGAGGGGTCTCGTGCCAGTCGAACGAGACGCGCCGCGGGGTGATCCCGTAGTGCTGCGGGTCCCTGTCCTCCAGGCGCTCCGTGCTCACAGCGGGGGCTCCAGCCGGGCGATCGCGCGCAGGGCGCGGGGCGCGAAGCGGGACAGCAGATGGGCGCCGCGGGCCTCGGGCGTCACCGGCACCACGGCCTGGTTCCGCACCACCGCGCGCAGGATCGCCGTGGCGACCTTCTCCGGCGGATAGTTGCGCAGGCCGTACAGCCGGGCGGACTTCTTCTGGCGGCGCTTCTCCTCGGACTCGTCGGCCCCGGCGAAGCGGGCGGTGGAGGTGATGTTGGTGTTGACGAAGCCGGGGCAGATGGCGCTGACACCGATGCCCTGGCCGGAGAGTTCGGCGCGCAGGCACTCGCTGAGCATCAGCACCGCCGCCTTCGTGGTGGAGTAGGCCGGCAGCGCCTTGGAGGGCTGGTAGGCGGCGGCCGAGGCGGTGTTGACGATATGGCCCCCCTGGCCGCGGTCGGCCATCTGCTTGCCGAAGATCCGGCAGCCGTGGATGACGCCCCACAGATTGACGTCGAGGACCTTCTTCCAGTCCTTGGTGGTGGTGTCGAAGAACGAGCCGGAGAGGCCGATGCCGGCGTTGTTCACCAGGACGTCGACGATGCCGTACTCGGCGGCGACCCGCTCGGCGAGCTTCTCCATCGCCTGCTCGTCGCTGACGTCGACCGTCTCGGCCCAGGCCTCGGGGGCGCCGATGAGCCGGGACATGTCGGCGGTCCGGGCCGCCCCCTCCGCGTCCCGGTCCACGGCGACGATCCTCGCCCCGGCCTCCGCGAACGCGAAGGCGGTGGCCCGGCCGATGCCGCTGGCCGCCCCGGTGACCAGGACCAGCTGCCCGCCGAAGCGGTCCGCGTACGGGCCGGTGGCGACGGTGTCCTTGGCCGGGACGCCGTCCTCGTTGGCGGTGACGAACTCGGTGATCCAGGCGGCCAGCCGGTCGGGGCGGGTGCGCGGGACCCAGTGCTTGGCGGGCAGGGTGCGGCGGACCAGTTGAGGGGCCCACAGCTCCAGGTCGTCGTAGAGCCGCTCGGAGAGGAATGCGTCACCCGTCGGCGTGATCAGCTGCACCGGCACATGCGCGTACGCGTCGGCGCGGGGGCGGCGCAGCCGGGCCCGGATGTTGTCCCGGTAGAGCCAGGCGCCGTGTGCCGCGTCCTGGGAGAGGGAGGCCGTGGGGTAGTCGCCGCAGGGGACCTTCTCCACCCGTTCGAGGATCCTCGGCCACCGCTTGCCGAGCGGGCCGCGCCAGGCGAGCTCGGGGAGCACGGGCGTGTGCAGCATGTACACGTACCAGGACTTGGCTCCCTGGCCGAGGAGCTGGCCGACCCGGCGCGGGGTCGGCCGGGTCATCCGGCTCTTGATCCAGTGGCCGAAGTGGTCGAGGGACGGGCCGGACATCGAGGTGAAGGAGGCGATCCGGCCCTCGGTGCGCTTGACCGTGACGAACTCCCAGGCCTGGACGGACCCCCAGTCGTGGCCGACCAGGTGCACCGGACGGTCCGGGCTCACCGCGTCGGCGACCGCCAGGAAATCGTCGGTGAGCTTCTCCAGAGTGAAGCCGCCGCGCAGCGGGACCGGAGCGGTCGAGCGGCCGTGGCCCCGTACGTCGTACAACACGACGTGGAAGCGCTCGGCCAGCCGGACGGCGACCTGGGACCACACCTCCTTGCTGTCCGGATAGCCGTGGACGAGCACCACGGTCGGCTGCTCCGGGTCGCCGAGTTCGGCGACGCACAGCTCGATCCCTCCCGTGCGCACCCAGCGCTCGCGCGCGCCCTCCATGCCGTTGTCCGCCCGTTCTCCCACGCTCACGCCGCCTTCTCCTCGGCCCAGCGCCGCACATGCGGCAGGTCGTCGTCCAGCCAGAACGCGCTCCGTTCGGGGTCCTTGGAGTCGGTGACGACCAGGATCTCCTCGAACTTCGCGCCCGTACCCCGGAATCCGAGGTGCGGCTCGACCGCCCACAGCCCCGGCCGGGGCGGGTGGTCGGAGAACTTGTAGGGGCTCCACAGCGGCGACCAGCCGTCGCGGTGGCCGTGCAGGGCGTCGCTCGCCAGGCCCTTGAGGGCCTGGGTGCCGAACCCGAAGACGTTCGGCGACCAGCGGCGCTCCTTGACCTGGCCGACCTTGTGGGCGATCACGCCGAACGGATAGGCCCGGTGGCGGTTGGCATAGCCCTGGCGGACCATGAGGCGGTCCACGTCCTCGTAGATCTCGCGCAGTGGCCGCCGTTCGCGGACCTCGCGCAGGATGAGCTCGCGGTGCGCCTCCAGATCGGCGAGGAGCCGGTCGTGCACCGGGTTGAGGCCCAGACAGCCCGAGTAGCCGACGTCGGCCGTGAAGCCCTTGTGGACCGGGGCCATGTCGAGGATGAACGGCATCCCCGCCTCCAGCCGCCGGTTGGTGGGGAAGAACTGGAGCGGGACACGGAAGCTCACGAACGCCGTGCGGTCCCCGAACCAGGCGAACGGCAGATGGAACCAGTCCCGCACCCCGCGCTCGCGCAGCCAGTCCCGCTGCATCCGGGCCGCCTCGCGCTCCGTCACGCCCGGCTTGAGCTGCGCCGCGACGGCCTCCGCGCACTCATAGGCGAGCCGCTGCACTTCCCTGAACCCGTCGAGCCGCGTGTCGGGCCCTGTACTGACCGCCGTTGGCATCGCGCCCACACCCCTGTCGCCGTACGCGTGCGTAACTTGACACTGATGAATGTGACAATGCCCGGCGGCTACGTCAAGGGTTCCGGCCCCGCCTGTGGACGACCGAGGCGTTGTGGACAACCCCGTGACCCGTCCGTCGGCGAGTCCCTGATGTCCGTCCCTCTTGCGTAGGGGGCACCTAGGGGCACGTACCTCTGGAGTCGGACACCGATCCAGCCGCCTGGTCTGACGATCGGTGTGGCCTGCGCCACTACCGTCGAAGTGTGAATGTGATCGCGACCGAAAGCCTGAGCAAGCGGTTCCCCCGGGTGACCGCGCTTGACCGGCTCTCCCTGGACATCGGGCCCGGTGTGACCGGCCTGGTGGGTGCCAACGGAGCCGGCAAGTCGACGTTGATCAAGATCCTCCTGGGCCTCTCCCCGGCCACGGAGGGCACCGCCGCGGTGCTCGGACTCGACGTGGCCACCAGCGGCGGGACGATCCGCGAACGCGTCGGCTACATGCCGGAGCACGACTGCCTGCCGCCCGATGTCTCGGCCACCGAGTTCGTCGTGCACATGGCGCGGATGTCGGGCCTGCCGGTGACCGCCGCCCGCGAGCGCACCGCCGACACCCTGCGCCACGTCGGCCTCTACGAGGAGCGGTACCGGCCGATCGGCGGCTACTCGACCGGTATGAAGCAGCGCGTCAAGCTCGCGCAGGCGCTCGTCCACGACCCCCAGCTGGTCCTGCTGGACGAGCCGACCAACGGCCTCGACCCGGTCGGCCGCGACGAGATGCTCGGTCTGATCCGCCGTATCCACACCGACTTCGGCATCTCCGTCCTGGTCACCTCGCACCTCCTGGGCGAGCTGGAGCGCACCTGCGACCACGTGGTGGTCATCGACGGCGGCAAGCTGCTGCGGTCCAGCTCCACCAGCGACTTCACCCAGACCACCACCACCCTCGCCGTCGAGGTCACCGACTCCGACACCCACCCGGACGGCACCGAGGCCGTGCGCGGCGCGCTCGTCGCGGCCGGTGTCACGCTCCACGCGGGCGTGGAGGAGGGCCTGCCCGGCGCCGGGCACATCCTGCTCGTGGAGGCGGCGGGCGAGGAGACGTACGACGTGGTGCGCGACACCGTCGCCGGGCTCGGCCTCGGGCTCGTCCGGATGGAGCAGCGCCGCCACCACATCGCGGAGGTCTTCAAGACCCCGGCGCAGGCCGCGGCGCCGGCCTCCGAGCGCGCCGCCGCTGTGTTCGATCAGCGGCCTCCCGCCGCGGGGGCGACCGCCGCCGCACAGCAGAACGGAGGCGGCAGCCATGGCAGCTGAGACCGCAGGGACGCGGATGACACAGAACCAGCCGGGCCAGAACCGCTCGGGCCCCAACCAGGCGGCCCAGACCCAGATCCACAACATCGGCTACCGCGGCTACGACGGCGCGCGCCTGGGCCGGGCGTACGCACGGCGCTCGCTCTTCTCGCAGTCGCTGCGCGGGGCGTACGGACTGGGCCGCAGCGCCAAGTCCAAGGTGCTGCCGATGCTGCTCTTCGCGGTGATGTGCCTGCCCGCGGCCATCATGGTCGCGGTCGCCGTCGCCACCAAGGCCAAAGACCTTCCGGTGGACTACACGCGCAACGCGATCCTGATGCAGGCCGTCATCGGCCTGTTCATCGCCGCGCAGGCCCCCCAGACCGTCTCGCGCGACCTGCGCTTCCGGACCGTGCCGCTGTACTTCTCGCGCCCCATCGAGCGCGTGGATTACGTACTGGCCAAGTTCGCGGCCATGGCCTCGGCGCTGTTCATCCTCACGGCGGCGCCGCTCGTCGTTCTCTACGTGGGCGCGCTGCTCGCCAAACTCGACTTCGCGGACCAGACCAAGGGGTTCGCACAAGGACTGGTCTCCGTGGCACTGCTCTCGCTGCTGTTCGCCGGTATCGGCCTGGTGGTCTCGGCGCTCACCCCGCGCCGCGGCTTCGGTGTCGCGGCCGTCATCGCGGTGCTGACCATCTCCTACGGGGCGGTCTCCGCGATCCAGGGTGTCGCCTTCGACCAGCAGTCGACCGGGGCCATCAAGTGGTTCGGGCTCTTCTCCCCCATCACGCTCATCGACGGGGTGCAGACCGCCTTCCTCGGCGCGACCTCGGCCTTCCCGGGCCGCGAGGGACCGGGCGCCGGGGCCGGCGCGGTCTATCTGCTCGTCGTCCTCGCGCTGATCGCCGGCTCCTACGCCGTCCTGATGCGCCGCTACCGGAAGGTCGGGCTGTGACGACCATCGACATCGACCACACGTCCCGCTGGTTCGGCAACGTGGTGGCCGTCAACGACGTCACCATGTCGATCGGCCCCGGCGTGACCGGACTGCTCGGCCCCAACGGCGCCGGGAAGTCCACCCTCATCAACATGATGGGCGGCTTCCTCGCCCCCTCGACGGGAAGCGTGACGCTCGACGGACGCCCCATCTGGCGCAACGAGGAGGTCTACCGGCAGATCGGCATCGTCCCCGAGCGGGAGGCGATGTACGACTTCCTGACCGGGCGCGAATTCGTCGTCGCCAACGCCGAACTGCACGGGCTGGGGGCGAAGGAGGCCCAGCGGGCGCTCGCCACGGTCGAGATGGAGTACGCGCAGGACCGCAAGATCCAGACGTACAGCAAGGGCATGCGCCAGCGCGTGAAGATGGCGTCCGCGCTGGTCCACGAGCCGTCGGTGCTGCTGCTCGACGAGCCGTTCAACGGCATGGACCCGCGCCAGCGCATGCAGCTGATGGACCTGCTGCGGCGGATGGGCGCCGAGGGCCGTACCGTCCTGTTCTCCTCGCACATCCTTGAGGAGGTCGAGCAGCTCGCCGCGCACATCGAGGTGATCGTGGCCGGGCGGCACGCGGCGAGCGGTGACTTCCGCAAGATCCGCCGGCTGATGACCGACCGGCCGCACCGCTATCTGATCCGCTCCAGCGACGACCGCGCGCTCGCCGCCGCGCTGATCGCCGACCCCTCGACGGCCGGGATCGAGGTCGACCTGAAGGAGGGCGCGCTGCGCGTCCAGGCCGTCGACTTCGGGCGGTTCACGACCCTGCTCCCGCAGGTCGCGAAGGCGCACGGCATCCGTCTGCTGACGGTCTCACCGTCCGACGAGTCGCTCGAATCCGTCTTCTCCTACCTCGTAGCGGCCTGAAAGGAGCTGTGAGCGTCATGTACAACCCCACAGTCGCCCGGCTCACCTACCGGGCCCTGCTCGGCCGCCGCCGGGCCGCCATCCTCTGCGTGCTGCCGGTGCTGCTGATCGTCATCGCGGCGGCGGTACGGTCCTTCAGCGGCGCCGACGACCAGGTCGCCGCCAACCTCCTGGGCGGCTTCGCGCTGGCCACCATGGTCCCGTTGATCGGCGTCATCGCGGGCACCGGAGCCATCGGGCCGGAGATCGACGACGGCTCGATCGTCTATCTGCTGGCCAAGCCGGTGAAACGGCCGACGATCATCTTCACCAAACTGATCGTGGCGATCGCGGTGACCATGGTCTTCTCGGCCGTCCCCACCTTCATCGCCGGAATGATCCTCAACGGCAACGGCCAGCAGATAGCCGTCGCCTACACGGTCGCGGCCCTGGTCGCCTCGATCGCGTACGCCGCGGTCTTCCTGCTCCTGGGCACGGTCACCCGGCACGCGGTGGTCTTCGGCCTGGTCTACGCGCTGGTCTGGGAGAGCCTGTTCGGCAACCTGGTCCCGGGCGCGCGCACGCTCAGCGTCCAGCAGTGGTCGCTCGCCCTCGCCGAGCGGATCGGCACGAACGGCTTCATCACCTCGGACGTGGGGCTGCCCGCCGCGGTCGTCCTGCTGAGCGCGGTCACGGTCCTGGCGACCTGGTACGCGGGCCAGAAGCTGCGGACGCTGAAGCTCGCCGGGGAGGAGTGAGCCGCGGCAGCGGCTGAGGTCCGGGCGCCGCCCGGCCGGACAGGACCCCGCGGGTCTCCGGCCGGGCGCCGCCCGTTCGTCCACCCGCTCCGCCGCCCGTGCCCTCCCCGGCCGCTTCGGGCCATCATCGAGGGATGACGACGCTTCGCGGTCCGGGCACGCGACGGCCCCCCGAGCCGGCCCGGCCGGTGCGGGCCTGGGTGCGCTCCTCACCGGGGACGCACATCTGGCTGCTGGTCATCGCGCTCACCAGCATCGTCATCGAGCTGTCCAGCCGGGACCTTGAGCGCTATCTCCTCCACCGCAACAGCAGCAACATCCACGAGCTCACCAAGCACCCCGCCCAGTCGCTGTTCACCAGCGCCTTCTGGATCGAGAACCCGTCCTCGTTCCTGCTGTACCTGGTCCTCTTCGAGCTCGTGCACGCGCCCGTGGAGCGCTGGATCGGCACGGTGCGGTGGGTGCTCGTGGTCGCGGGCGCGCATGTCGCGGCCACGCTGGTCAGCCAGGAGGTGGTGCTGTGGAGCATCCGCAACCACGAGGTGCCCAAGCGGATGGTGCATGTCGTGGACATCGGGGTCAGCTACGGGCTCGCCGCCTCGGCGGGGCTGCTGGTGTACCGGCTGCCGCGGCCGTGGCGGTGGCTCTACCTCGTGTGCGTGGTCGCGTTCTTCGGCGTCCCGCTGCTGACCGGGGGCACCTTCACGGACATCGGGCACGCCGTCTCGCTGGCCATCGGGCTGGCCTGCTGGCCGCTGACCAGAGGTAAATCGCTGGCTTCGAACGGACGTGCGGTGCACAGTGGTTGAGGGCCCCAGGGCGACCGCTTCGAGCGCGCCACGGCGCGGGTCACCTTGGGGTACGGGGATCGGTAAGGGGCGTCCACCCATGGCGGACGCCCCTTACACCGGTCCGAGACACTTGCCGAGACACCTGCCCGGGCTCACAGACCCAGCAACTGCTCCAGCACCACGGCGATCCCGTCGTCGTCATTCGACGCCGTGATCTCGTGGGCGACGGCCTTCAGCTCGTCGTGGGCGTTGGCCATGGCCACCCCGTGCTCGGCCCAGGCGAACATCGGGATGTCGTTGGGCATGTCGCCGAACGCGATGGTGTCCGTCTTGCGGCAGCCGAGCCGGCGCGCCGCCAGCGACAGTCCCGTCGCCTTGCTCAGGCCCAGCGGAAGCAGCTCCACCACGCCCTCACCCGCCATGACCACGTCGACCAGGCTGCCGACGACCTGGCGGGCGATCCGCGCCAGATCGTCGTCGCCGAGCTCCGGGTGCTGGATGTAGACCTTGTTCAGCGGCGCCGACCACAACTCGCCGACCTGGTCGAAGGCGACGACCGGCAGCGGCCCCTCGTGGACCCGGTAGCCGGGGCCGACCAGCACCTCGCCGTCGAGCCCGTCCCGGCTCGCGGCCAGCGCCAGCGGTCCCACCTCGGCCTCTATCTTCGACAGCGCGAGCCCGGCCAGCTGGCGGTCCAGCGTCACCGAGGTGAGCAGCCGGTGTTCGCCCGCGTGGTAGACCTGCGCGCCCTGGCCGCACACCGCGAGGCCCCGGTAGTCCAGGTCGTCCAGGATGTGCCGGGTCCACGGCACCGCGCGGCCGGTCACCACGATGTGGGCCGCGCCCGCCGCGGTGGCCGCGGCGAGCGCCTCACGGGTGCGCTGGGAGACCGTCCCGTCGGAGCGCAGCAGCGTCCCGTCCAGATCGGTCGCGATCAGCTTGTACTGCAGGGGCTTTCCCGGGACGGTACTCACTTGGCGAGGGGCTCCAGCACCTCGCGGCCACCCAGGTACGGGCGGAGCACGGCCGGGACCCGCACCGAGCCGTCGGCCTGCTGGTGGTTCTCCAGGATCGCCACGATCGTGCGCGGCACCGCGCAGAGCGTGCCGTTCAGCGTGGCCAGCGGCTGGACCTTGCTCTTGCCGTCGCTGTTGTCGCGCATCCGCACGGACAGCCGGCGGGCCTGGAAGCCGTCGCAGTTGGAGGCCGAGGTCAGCTCGCGGTACTTGCCCTGGGTGGGGATCCACGCCTCGCAGTCGTACTTGCGCGAGGCCGAGGCGCCGAGGTCACCGGTGGCCACGTCGATCACCTGGAAGGGCAGTTCGAGGCCGGTCAGCCACTGCTTCTCCCAGTCCAGGAGCCGCTTGTGCTCGTTCTCGGCGTCCTCGGGGTGGACGTACGAGAACATCTCGACCTTGTCGAACTGGTGGACGCGGAAGATGCCCCGGGTGTCCTTGCCGTACGTACCGGCCTCGCGGCGGAAGCACGGCGAGAAGCCCGCGTAGCGCAGCGGCAGCTTCTCCGCGTCGATGATCTCGTCCATGTGGTACGCGGCGAGCGGGACCTCGGAGGTGCCGACCAGGTAGTAGTCGTCCTTCTCCAGGTGGTACACGTTCTCCGCGGCCTGGCCGAGGAAGCCGGTGCCCTCCATGGCGCGCGGGCGGACCAGCGCGGGGGTGAGCATCGGGATGAAGCCGGCCTCGGTGGCCTGTGCGATCGCCGCGTTGACGAGGGCGAGCTCCAGGAGCGCGCCGACACCCGTCAGGTAGTAGAAGCGCGAGCCGGAGACCTTGGCGCCGCGCTCGACGTCGATGGCGCCGAGCGCCTCGCCGAGTTCGAGGTGGTCGCGGGGGGCGAAGCCCTCGGCCGCGAAGTCGCGGATGGTGCCGTGCGTCTCCAGGACGACGAAGTCCTCCTCGCCGCCGACCGGCACGTCCTGGTGGACGATGTTGCCGAGCTGGAGCAGGAGCTGCTTGGCCGCCTCGTCCGCCTCGTTCTGCTCGGCCTCGGCGCTCTTGACGTCGGTCTTGAGCTGCTCGGCCTTCTGCAGGAGCTCGGCGCGCTCCTCGGGGGAGGCCTTGGGGATGAGCTTGCCGAGCGCCTTCTGCTCGGAGCGCAGCTCGTCGAAGCGGACGCCGGACGACTTGCGCCGCTCGTCGGCTGAGAGCAGGGCGTCGACGAGCGCGACGTCCTCTCCACGGGCGCGCTGGGAGGCGCGAACACGGTCGGGGTCCTCACGGAGCAGGCGAAGGTCAATCACCCCTCAAGGCTACCGGTGCGGATCCCTGGCACCCCACCGGATATCCCCGCCACACCCGTTCCGCGTGTCGGTTTGCCCGAATTGACCGTATTGGGAAATCTGATGGAGAAATTCAGGGGGGCGTCAATAAAGCTCGCCCTTTTCCCTGAAAAGGGGTGCTTTCCGGACTTCGGTTGACCGGATTCCCTTGCCTCCCAAGGAACTTGTCCACAGCGGCGTGGGGGCCGGAAAAGTTATCCACAGGCTGTGGGGAGTCGCTGTGGATCAGCGGCAAAGATCTCTTCCCCGCCGGTGAGGGGCCAAGGATTCCCCGTTCGATCCTTCTCCACACACTCTTTCGGGTGGGAATTGCTCGCTCTAAAGAGTTGATCAATGGAATTGGGGTGACATCGCCCGCCCTGGACTTCTGTGGACGGATGAGTCATCGCTAGAGGTATTTGTCGACTCTGTCCGGTTGCGTTGTCGACTTACCCACAGGTCGAGAAGACAGCCTGTGGATAACTCTGTGGACAGTGAAAATCAGCAGGTAGGACCGGCCGGGCAGGGCTCAGGCCCGGCCGTCCTGGCTGCGCGCCAGCCACTCCGCCGCCGCCACGAACTCGGCGTCCGAGGTCCCCGGCCGCAGGGTCCGCACCTTGTCCACGGCCACCCCCGCGCGCGGGTAGGACCCGAGGAAGCGCACCTTCGGGCAGATCCGCTTCAGCCCCATCAGCGCCTCACCCACGCGCCGGTCCGAGATATGACCCTCGGCGTCCACCGCGAAGCAGTAGTTGCCGATGCCCGCGCCGGTCGGCCGGGACTGGATGAGCATCAGGTTGACCCCGCGTACGGCGAACTCCTGGAGCAGTTCGAGCAGCGCGCCCGGACGGTCGTCGCCCAGCCAGATCACCACCGACGTCTTGTCCGCCCCGGTCGGCGCCGCGGGCCGGGCCGGGCGGCCCACCAGGACGAACCGGGTCTCGGCGTTCTCCGCGTCGTGGATCTCGGTGACCAGCGGCTCCAGACCGTACGTCGCGGCGGCGAACTCGCCCGCGAACGCCGCGTCGAACCGGCCCTCCTGGACCAGGCGGGCGCCGTCCGCGTTGGAGGCGGCCGACTCCCACAGCGCCTCGGGCAGATGCGTGCGCAGCCAGTTGCGCACCTGCGGCTGGGCCACCGGGTGCCCGGTCACCGTCTTGATGTCGGACAGCTTCGTCCCCGGCCGCACCAGCAGCGCGAACGCGATCGGCAGCAGCACCTCGCGGTAGATCATCAGCGGCTCGCCCGAGGCCAGCTCGTCCAGGGTCGCGGTGACCCCGCCCTCCACCGAGTTCTCGATCGGCACGAGCGCGGCGGCGGCCTCCCCGTTGCGCACCGCGTCGAGCGCGGCGGGCACGGACACCATCGGGACCAGCTCACGGGTCGCCGCCTCCGGCAGCGTGCGCAGGGCGGCCTCGGTGAAGGTGCCTTCGGGACCCAGATAGGTGTATCGCGTGGCGGACATACTCGTCACCCTAATGGCCCGCCGTCACCGGTGAGGGCCCTCCGATGAGGTCAGGACTCCAGCAGCAGCTGGCCCACGTACTCGCCCGCGCGCGGGCCGCCGGGCACCGCGAACAGGCCGCTCGCCTCGTGCCGGATGAACGCCGACAGCGCGTCGCCCCGGTCGAGCTTGCGCTGTACGGGGACGAAGCCGCGCAGCGGATCGGCCTGCCAGGCGATGAACAGCAGGCCCGCGTCCGGTACGCCGTCCGCCGAGATCCCGTCGTGGTACGAGAAGGCGCGCCGCAGCATCGCCGCGCCGCCGTTCTGCTCCGGGGCGGAGATACGGGCGTGCGCGTTGTCCGGGATGACGAGCTTGCCGTCCGGGCCGAACTTGTCGAGCTGCATCGCGGTGGTCTCGGTACCCCCCGAAAGAGGGGCGCCGTCCGCCTTCCTGCGGCCGATCACCTGCTCCTGCTGGGCGAGCGGCACCTTCTCCCAGTCGTCGAGCAGCATCCTGATCCGGCGCACCACCGCGTACGAGCCGTTCGCCATCCAGGCCGGCTTGCCGCTGTCCGGGACGAAGATCCGCTTCTCGAAGTCCGGGTCGGAGGGCTTCGGGTTGCCGGTGCCGTCGATCTGGCCCATCAGATTGCGGGCCGTCATCGGCTTCGCCGTGGCGCCCGGCGTCCGGTTGAAGCCGTTCATCTGCCAGCGCACCCGGGCCGCCGCGCCCGCGTCCTTCTGGAGCGCGCGCAGGGCGTGGAAGGCCACCAGGGCGTCGTCCGCGCCGATCTGCACCCACAGATCGCCGTTGGAGCGCTTGGCGTCCAGCCGGTCGGAGGAGAAGTCCGGCAGCGGGTCCAGCTCGGCCGGGCGCTGCGCCACCAGGCCCGTACGGTCGAAGAAGGTACGGCCGAAGCCGAAGGTGACCGTGAGCGAGGAAGGGCCGGCGTCCAGCGCGATCCCGGTGTCGGCGCCCGTCGCCTCGCCCGCCATCAGCGCCTTCGCCGTCGCCGACCAGCGCCGCAGCAGCGCCGCCGCCTCCTTGCGTCCGGCGCCGGGGGCGAGGTCGAAGGCGATCAGATGGCCGCACGCCTGAACCGGAGTGGCGATCCCCGCTTGATGTTTCACGTGAAACGCGACCTCGGCGGCACCGACCGAGGACAGCGCGGGGCCCTGCGACCCGTCCGACTCGACCGCGGCGTGGACGAGCGCGCCGCCCGTGGCGCCCAGCGCGACACCGGCCGCACCCGCCGCGCCCACCGTGCCGAGCAGGCGCCGGCGGGTCATCTCGGCGGGAGCGTCGGTGCTCCGGACGCGGTCGTCGATCTGGTCCGACACGGAGTCGGTCATGTGGTCGGTCATGTGTTCCGTACTCAGCCGATCTTGATGTTCTTGTCGACGGTGACCTGGTCGATGTCGGAGGTCCGCACGGTCACGGACACCTTCCAGTCGCCCGCCATCGGGAGCTGCACAGCGCTCGCGCTCCAGTGTCCCCGGGTGATGCGCTCGGGCGCGACGGGCAGTGGGCCGATCGCCTTGGCCGTGAGGGTGAACGCGACCTTCACCTCGGCCGCGTCCAGCGGCTTGGCCTCGGCGTCGTCCGTCCACACATGCAGCTCGTTGGCACCGGTGCGGCCCGGGTCCAGGGTGAGGCGGACCGTGCCCTTGCCGTTCCTGCCACCGGTGTCGAAGGGGATACGGACGCTGATCGGCCGGTCGGGCACGGCCACCTGGGTCGTCGTCTGGGCGGCGGCAGCGGCCTCCTGCGTCCGCCCCGGCTCGGTCGACGACAGGATCGTCGCCACGGCGAGCACTGCCACCGCGACCCCGGCCTCGGTGAGCACCGAGCGCCGCAGCCCCGAGCGCTGCGGGTCGGCGTCGCGGATGCGCTTCTCGCGCGCCACCGTGATGGCCGCCCGCTGACGGGCCAGCTGCTGGGCGCGCTTGCGGTCGGCCGGGCCCGTGGCGTCGTCCGGCACGCTGACCGGCTCGGGCTCCTCGGCGGACCCGGCCAGCTCCTCGACGACCGTGGCCGCCTCGGCCTCGGGGGCCGCGTGCTCGGTGAGCTGCCCGGTCCAGCGGCGCGAGACGTACGCGGCGGACAGCAGTACCGCGATCAGCCCGCCCTTGACGAGCAGCAGCTGGCCGTAGCCGGTCCCGGTCAGCGCGGACCAGGAGCCGACCTGCCGCCACGCCTGGTAGAGGCCGGTCGCCACCAGGACGCACACGCTCCAGAACGCGATCCGGGAGAACCGCCGGACCGCCGACCGCTCCACCGCGGGCGTCAGGTGCAGCGCCACAAGGAGGGTCGCGAGCCCGCCCAGCCAGGTCGCCATGGACAGCAGGTGCACCACCGCGACGGGCATCGCCAGCGCGGTCTGGATGCCGGTCGAGGCGTGCTCGGCGAGCGCCCAGGTGGCGGCGATGCCGGCGGCCACCACGAACCCGCCGACGGCGAGCCCGAAGGTCAGGTCCTTCTTCTCCTCGTCCTCGCGCTTGGCGAAGGCCCCGAACAGTACGGAGATGAAGAGCGCGGCGGCGCTCAGCAGCAGCAGCCGGGAGCTGAGCGCGGCACCCGACTTGGTCTGCAGGACCGCCTTGAGCCCGTCGAGGTCGAAGGCGTCCGAGAGCTGCCCGGAGCCGGTATAGGGGGTGCGCAGGAGCAGCAGCGCGATGGTGGCGGCGGTCATCGTCAGCCAGCCGCCGACGACGAGGCGCTGCACCGGGCGCACCGAGGCGCCGCGCTGCCAGCAGGCGAGGACGAAGGCGCCGCCGCCGGTGAAGAGGATGAAACCGGCGTACGCGGCGTAGCGCATGGTGTCGTACAGCGCGCCCACCAGACCGCCGCCGACGTCCGGGGAGGACAGCGAGACGCTGGTCGCGGAGGGGGCGCCGATGGAGAACGTGAAGGCGCCCGCGACCGGATGACTGTCCGCCGAGACGGCCTGCCAGGCCACCGTGTAGGTGCCCTTGGGCACTCCTTCGCGCAGGGTCACTCCGTACTTCACGACGGAGCCGCTGCACAGGTTGAGCAGTTCGCCGGTGTCGGCGCGCTTGCCGGTCGGGTCGAGGACCCGGATGGACTTGTCGTCCATGGCGACCTGCTCGGAGAACGTGATGTCGACGTCCTTGGGGGCGGTGGCGACCACCGACCCGTCCTTCGGGTTGGTCGCGGTGACCGCGGCGTGCGCCGAGGCGGGGGCCGCGGTCGCGAACACCGCGCCGAGCAGGGCGGCGGCTACGAGCATCAGCCGGGCCAGGGCGGTTCCGAAGCGTGGGGCGGTGGCCGTCATCGTCTGTTCAGTCCCTCATCCCTCAGTGGTGCTTCGGGTTGTAGGTGGTTTCCTTGACCGGCAGTTCGGCCTTGACCAGGCCGGCCTTCTCGAAGTGCAGCTCGATGGAGACCTTCTCGCCCTGCTTCGGCTTCTTCTTCAGACCCATGAACATGATGTGGCTGCCACCGCGTTCGAGGTCCAGCTCGCCGCCGGCCGGGATGTCGAAGGACTTCACCTCCCGCATCTTCTGGTTCTTCGTCTCGTGGATCGTGACGTCGTCGGCGAGGGGGCTGGTGACCTTGGTGAGCTTGTCGGCGGCCTTGCCCTCGTTCTTCACGACGAGGAAGCCGCCGGCCATGTCCGCGTTGACCGGCTCGGGCATGAACGCCTGGCCGATCTTCAGCTCGGGCTCGGCGTCGGAACTGCTCGACGAGCAGCCCGCCAGCGCGAGGCCCGCGGTCAGGGCTGTCGCGGCGGCGAGGGTGGTGCGGCGGTTCACGGGTTCTCTCCAAGAATGATCTTCGGCAGGTCCTTGGTGTAGTCCTCCGCGGTGGCGGTGTCGCCGTACAGGACGTACCCCTGGTCGGTCTTCGGCGAGAAGGCGATGACCTGGGCGCCGTGCATGGACACGACCTTCCCGTCCTTGTCCTTCGTCGCCGGGTCGATACCGATGCCGATCGAGCGGGCCCCGGCCTGGATGGTCGGGAAGTCACCGGTCAGACCGATGAACGACGGGTCCTGCGCCTTGAGCCACTTGCCGAGGGAGTCGGGGGTGTCCCGCTCGGGGTCGGTGGTCACGAAGACGACCTGGAGCTTGTCCTGGTCGGCCTTGGGCAGGCGCTTCTTGGCGATGGCGATGTTGCTCATCGTCAGCGGGCACACGTCGGGGCAGTTGGTGTAGCCGAAGTAGATGAGGGTCGGCCTGCCCTTGGTCCGCTCACGGAAGTCGAACTTCTTGCCCTGGGTGTCGGTCAGGACGAAGTCCGGCTTGGTGAACGGCCGGTCGAGCACGGTGCCGGCCTTGTTGCTGGTGTCGGCGGAGACATCGGTGACGGGGCTCTTGGCCTTGTCGTCGCTGCCGCCGCACGCGGTCAGGGTGAGCGCCGCCGCCACCGCGAACGCGATGGCGGACGGCACGTACTTGGTGCGCATGGGGGAAGTTTCCGGTCGCAGGGAGGGGCCTGGGGGGATTAAGCGGCCCGGCGGCGCACCGCGAACGCGGCGAAGGCCACCCCGAGCACGCCGATGGCGATGCCCACGATGCCCAGGGCGCGCGCGGTGCTGTCGCTGTCCTTGGAGTCCGAGGAGGCCTCGGCCTTCTTGTCGTCGTGCCCGGCCATGTCGTCCTTCTTGTCGTCGGACGCGGGCGCGGCACCGCCGTGGTGGTCGGCGGAGGCGGCGGAGAGCGTGAGCACCGGCGCCGGGTTCGCCGGCTCCTCGGCGCCCTGCTTCTGCTCCTCGATCCAGCGGACGGCCTCGCCGTTGCTGTACGTCTGGACGGCCTTGAAGACGAGCTTGTCGGTGTCGGTGGGCAGCGGGCCGACGGAGAGCGGGAACTTCTGGAAGTAGCCGGACTCGATCTTGCCGCCGCTCCAGGTCACCTTGGTGACGGCCTCGTTGATCTGCTTGCCGTGCACGGTCAGCGGCTTGTCGAGCTTGGACTTGGTGACCTCGACGGTCCAGCCCGGCAGCGCCTCGGGCTGCACGGACGCCAGCGGGTGGTCGGCCGGGAAGCTGACCTCCAGCTTCACGGTCTGGGCGTTGTCGCGCTCGTTGGGCACCTTGAAGTCGACGACGGCGTAGCCGCCCTTCGAGGCCGCGCCCTCGGGCTGCACGCTGACGTGCGCGAAGGCCGGACCGGCCAGCATCAGTACGGACGAGGCGGCGACGGCACCGGCGACGGCGACACGGCGGGAGACGTTCATGGCTGGGACACTCCAGTCAGCAGGAAGGTGGGTGACGACGGTCCGGGGCGCGGATGCGCGCGGACCTCGCGGACCACTCCTGGGACGGGTGTCGTCTCCGTGACGAAGTGGGCCGCGTCAGACTGCGAGGGCGTACGCCGAGGGCGGCCCGCGCCTGATCACCGAGTGCTGGAGTGCCTCCCCGGCCGGCGGCAGGGGGGCGGCGAGACGGTCCGGCGCAAGGGCGGGGCCGTGGCCGGGAGCCCCGGGCAGACCGGCCAGCAGAGCCCGTACGAAGGCGACCGCGGCGCGCAGCGAGCGGACGCAGGCCCCTTCGGCCGCCGCGGTGGCGGCCTGGGCGGAGAGCCGGGCCAGAGCGAAGAGCGCGGCCTCGCCGCGCCGCAGCAGCCAGCCCGTCAGCAGCGCGGCCAGCAGATGACCGAGCAGCATGGGGAGCGAGGGGAGCAGTCCGGCCAGGACGCCGTGCGTCGCGACAGAACCGGTCATCCCGGGCATTTGGGTCATGCCCGTCATGGAGTCGTGCGGGGTGGGGGCGGCGCCCGAAGGCGGGCGCAGGCCCGCCTCGGTGACGATCCGTCGCGCGTCCGAGGCCGTCAGCCGGGCCGTCGCGGCCGGGCCGCAGACCAGCTTGGCGGCGAGCCGCAGCAGGGAGACGTCCCCGGTGGGACCCGCGCCGGAGACGGCGGCCGTGTGCTGGCCGACGCCGAACAGCGAGTGCAGGGCGAGCTGTCCGGCGGCCAGGGCGCCCGCGATGGACGGCAGCGCGCGCTCCCGGCCGGCGAGCGACGCGGCGACCGCGAAGACCCCGAGGAACCCGGCGAGCAGCGTCCACCAGGGGACGGTCGCGCAGGCGGCCAGGGAGTGCCCGAGCGCGGACAGCACGACGCAGACCGCGGCGAAGAGCGCGGCCCTCAGCAGCCGGAGACCGGCGCCTGCGTCGGTGTGTCGGGCGTGTCGGGCAGACATGGCGGGGCCATCATCGCACCAGCCCTGTCCGCCCCGTACGGCAGGTCCACAAGGTGCCGTATTCCTGTGATGATCACATCCGTCCCCGGGTGTCCGGAAACCGGACGGGTGAGCGAGTGCCGCGTCCATACACCGGCGACGGGAGCGCACACATCCGCCGAATGAGCGCTATCCCGTCAAGTCCGTGCTTACGGAGCGGGGGTTGCGGCAATACGTAGGGGTATGTCGAGCCGCAACCAGGAGGCCGGAGCATGAGCATCTGGTGGTCACTCCATTTGCGGCGCGAGGCCGCGAGCGTCCCGCTCGCACGTCGTCTACTGCTCGGCACCATGGAGACCGCGGGCGTCGATCCGGACATCTCCTACGACCTCTCGGTCGCACTCGGCGAAGCGTGTGCGAACGCGGTCGAACATGGAGGGGACGAAGGATCCGGCACCTCGGCGGCGTACCGGGTGACCGCGTATCTGGATGGCGAGAAATGCCGTATCGAGGTCGCCGACTCGGGGCCGGGCTTTCCCGTACGACGAGGCCGTCGCACCGCAGCACGGATGAACAGCACGTTGGGCGCCACCATGGCGGAGCACGGCAGAGGGCTCTGCCTGATCGAACAGCTCGCCGACCACGTCCACTTCGGCAACCGGCCGGGCAGAGGCGCCGTGGTGAGCTTCGACAAGATCCTGAAATGGCGTGAAGGTGCCCTCCTCCACGCCTCGTGAGCTCGCCCCGGCGGCGGTGGACGCGGAACGGCCGCTCCCCGCGCACGGGGAGCGGCCGGTTGAGCCGCGACACGCACGTATACGCAGGACCGGCGCGGGAGCGCGCTCGCGCGTACTACGTACGTAGTAGGGCTCCGGGCGGTCAGCCCTGCTTGACGCGGGCCATCCACGCCTCGACCTCGTCGGACCGGCGGGGCAGCGAGGCGGACAGGTTCTCGTTGCCGTCCTCGGTCACGAGGATGTCGTCCTCGATCCGCACGCCGATGCCCCGGTACTCCTCGGGCACGGTCAGGTCGTCGGCCTGGAAGTACAGCCCCGGCTCGACGGTCAGGCACATACCGGGCTCCAGGTCGCCCGCGACGTACGTCTCGGTGCGCGCGGCGGCGCAGTCGTGGACGTCCATCCCGAGCATGTGGCCGGTGCCGTGCAGGGTCCAGCGGCGCTGGAGACCGAGCTCCAGGACCTTCTCCACGTCCAGGTCACCGCACAGGCCCCACTCGACGAGCTTCTCGGCCAGGACGCGCTGGGCGGCGTCGTGGAAGGCGCGGTAGGGGGCGCCCGGCCTGACCGCGGCGATACCGGCCTCCTGGGCCTCGTACACCGCGTCGTAGATCTTCCGCTGGAGCGGCGAGAACGTGCCGTTGATCGGCAGCGTGCGCGTCACGTCGGCGGTGTACAGCTCGTTGGTCTCGACACCGGCGTCGAGCAGGAGCAGCTCGCCCGCGCGCACGGCGCCGTCGTTGCGCACCCAGTGCAGGGTGGTGGCGTGCGGCCCGGCCGCGCAGATCGAGCCGTAGCCGATGTCGTTGCCCTCGACGCGAGCGCGCAGGAAGAACGTTCCCTCGATGTAGCGCTCGCTGGTCGCCTCGGCCTTGTCGAGCACCTTGACGACGTCCTCGAAGCCGCGCGCGGTGGCCTCGCAGGCCTTGCGCAGCTCGGCGACCTCGAAGGCGTCCTTCACCAGGCGCGCCTCCGACAGGTACACCCGCAGTTCCTCGTCGCGCTCGGCGGTGACCTTGTCGGCGAGCGCCGCCTCGATGCCGGCGTCGTGGCCGCGGACGGCGCGGACCGGGCCGGTGGCCTCCTTGAGCGCGGCGGCCAGCTCGCGCACGTCCTTGGCCGGGATGCCGAGCAGCTGCTCGGCCTCGCTCAGCGAGTGGCGCCGGCCCACCCACAGCTCGCCCTGGCCGTCCAGCCAGAACTCCCCGTTCTCCCGGTCGGAGCGCGGCAGCAGATAGACGGTCGCCTCGTGCCCGTCGCCCCTGGGCTCCAGGACCAGCACACCGTCCTGGGTCTGGTCGCCGGTGAGGTACGCGTATTCGGTGGAGGCCCGGAAGCTGTACTCGGTGTCGTTCGAGCGGGTCTTCAGGTTGCCCGCGGGGATCACCAGGCGCTCGCCGGGGAAGCGCGCGGACAGCGCGGTGCGGCGGTCGGCGGTGTGCGCGGCCTGGGCGATCGGCTCCAGTCCGTGGAGCTCGGTGTCGGCCCAGCCGGACTTCATGTTCTCGGCCAGCTCGTCGGACACGCCCGGGTACAGGCCGTTCTTGCGCTGCTTGATCGGCTGCTCTTCCGACTCTTCCGGGGTCTCCGGGGTGAGCTGCTCGGCCACGGTCTGCCTCCACTTAGTACGACATTGGACCTCCGTCCATCGTACGGGCGGGTGGAAAAGGGTCCAGGGCCCTAGGACCTGTTACACCCCGTAGGCGACCGCTACGCGAACCGGGCCGCGAGCAGCACCACGTCCTCGGCGCCGCCCGAGGCGTCGAGCCCGTCCGGCAGCACGGTCCGCAGCACATGGTCGGCGATTGCGCCCGGGTCCTCGCGGGCGGCCCTGGGGACGCTCGCGGCGGCGGCGTGGAGGCGGGCGAAGGCCCGGTCCATCGGGTCGCCGGTGCGGTGGAGCAGCCCGTCGGTGTACAGCAGCACCGTTTCTCCGGGCGCGGGCTCGATCTCCACGCTCGGTGCCTCCCAGCACGCGAGCATCCCCAGCGGCGCGGAGAGCGAGGTCTCCACGTACTCGGTACGGCGCTCGCCGACGATCAGCGGCGGTGTGTGTCCGGCCCCGGCGAGCACGATCTTGCGGCGCGCGGGCTCGCAGTACGCGAAGAGGGCGGTCGCCGAGCGGGCCGGCTCGGTCAGCCGCAGCAGCAGTTCCAGGTCGGAGAGGACGGCGACCGGGTCCTCGCCCTCCATCACCGCGTACGCCCGCAGGCTGGCCCGCAGCCCGCCCATGGCGGCGACGGCGCTCGGACCGGACCCGGTGACGGAGCCGACCGCGAGGCCGAGCGCGCCCTCGGGCAGCGCCAGCGCGTCGTACCAGTCGCCGCCGCCGTGCGGCCCGGTGCGGTGGCGGGCGGCGAGCTGCACCCGGGTCACCCGGGGGAGCCTGCTGGGCAGCAGCTCCTCGGTGACGGTGGCGAGCCGGGTGCGCGCGCGGTCCAGCTCGACCAGCCGGTCGACGTGCTCGGCGGCCTGGCCCAGATAGAGCCCGATGAGATGGCGACGGCGCTCGGCCGGCTCGGCGGGCTCGTCGTAGAGCCACACCACCGCGCCGAGGCGGACGCCCGCGTCGGTGGTGAGGGGGAGCGTGTAACTGGCCGCGTAGCCGAGCCGGGCGGCCACCTCGCGATGGCGCGGGTCGGGGCCGCCGCCCGCCTCGCCGACCAGGTCCGAGCCGCCGTCGGCGCCGGGGAGACCGTCGAGGATCCTGCCGTACGGAGTGGCGCTGCGCGGGACGGTCTCGATGTGACCGAGGTCGGCGTGGGCGAGACCGAGACCGGTGGTGACGGCCGGGCCGAGTCCGTCGGCGGGCTCCAGGACGACCAGGCCGCGGCGTGCGCCGACCAGCGCGGCACCGGCGCGCAGCAGTTCGTCGAGGGCGTCGTCGAGCAGCGAGGTGCGGGCGAGGCGCTCGGTCAGCTCGTGCAGCGTGGTCAGGTCGGAGACCCACCCGGCCAGCCGGTCCTGGATCACTGCGCCAGGGGCTGCGGTGGTGACGGGGGCGGATGTGGGCAGAGGCGCGGGAGTGTGCGCGGGAGGCGGAACTGATGGATCGATTCCAGCCACTTTCGGCAGGTGCGGGGCGCTCATGGCAGTCGGCTTTCCGACCGGTCGGTTTCGCTCAATAGCATCGCAAACCCCCATGTCAATCTGCGCCGCCATCAATGCATCCAGATGTACACGCACAAGTAAGGGGATGTCCAGCATTGTCATGGCGAGATTATTGGTGTCCAGGGGGTGTTCAACTTGGCGGAAAATTGCCCCCCATGGCCCATCTCTGGGGTCGACTGAGGGCGTTCAAGAGCGCGTCATATCGAGCGGGTTGGGTACGTACTCGGTGATGGCCAGGGGCAGTTGACGGTGTCCCGGAACCTGCCGGCGGGCCAGGGCGTCTTAGCAACCGACGGCCGCGCCCCCTCCCCGAGTGGCGGGGTTTTTTGCACAAGGGACGGCAAGCGCCACGCGCACGCCACCCCTCGCCATGCTTTTAATGGTCACAGCCCCCGCTCGGTCCTGACGGGTTACCCGTACCGCAGGCTCGCAGAGCTCAAAGATCATGTACGCGCAGTGAAGTGATGCACACATGGTGTGATGTGGACCTCGGCGTTCAACGGAAAGGAACGAGCGCTCATGCGCGAGATCCTCGGAAGGCGACGCAGGCTCCGGTTCCGGCGCAGTGAAACGGCTGCTCGGCTTGGCGCCGCGCTGACCTGCGCGACCGAGTGGAAATGGCCCGTACTCCCAGGTGTGGGACTCACGACGGCCAAAGGCCGCGGCGACCGGGCCCGCGGCTGTGCCTGTCCCGACCCCGATTGCGCCGTCCCGGGGGCGCACCCCTTCGACCCCGGTCTCCTGGCGGCCTCGACCGACGAACGTCTGGTGCGCTGGTGGTGGACCAACCGCCCGGCCGCACCGGTGCTCCTCGCCACGGGCGGCACGGCGCCGTGCGCGGTGAGCCTCCCGGCCGTCGCCGGGGCGCGGGCGCTCTCCGTCTTCGACGAGATGGGCATCCGGCTCGGCCCGGTGGTGGCGACACCCACCCGGTGGTCGCTGCTGGTCGCTCCTTACTCGCTGGAACGGCTGGGTGACCTCCTCTACTCCAAGGACTGGGTGCCCAGTTCACTCCGCTTCCACGGAGAGGGCGGATATCTGGTGCTGCCCCCGTCCGAGACGGGCAAGGGGCAGGTGCGCTGGGAGCGGGCCCCGCTGCCGGGGTCGGCGAGGCCCTGGCTGCCGGATGTGGAGGCGGTGGTGGACGCGCTGGTCACGGCGGCGACCAGCGCACCGGACGGCGGGTCCCGGCTCGCGTACTGAGCCGGTCGCCCGGTCCCCGTACCAGGACAGCGAACAGGACGGCCGCCGAGTTCCCGTCGGGACCCGGTGTCACTCGTTCGGGTGCGAGAGCGCCCCAGATGTACGGGAAACGGGCGTGCGGGCGACCGGGCGCCCGCTTTCCGTCGCTATCTTCGGCCCACCGCAGGAATTACATGGGATGGGTGGGCCGCCGTGAACCTCCGCATGATCGGTATCGGGGCCGTGGTGGTGTTCGCGGTGCTGCTGCCGCTGGCGGCTTCGGCCGGTCCGGTCGAAGAGCCGGAACCGGCGGGCGCCGGGTCGGCGGGCGGCGATCCCGCCCCGTCCGACGCCACCCATGCCGATCCCCGCGTCCGGGACGAGACGGCGCCCGGCTCCACGGGTTCCGATTCCGAGTCCGGCGCCGGTCCGAGGTCCGTGCCGGAGGATGCGAAACAGGCGCCCCACGCGCGCGTGGCGGGCGGCCCCGCCGAGCCGGCCGCCCACTGCGGGCCGGAACTCGTCTCGCCCGACGGCATCGAGGCGCAGACCTGTGTGCTGACCGAGGCGCGCGACGCCTGGGCCCGCACCTACTACCGCAACGCCACGGGCGGACGGTTGCGCTCAGTGCTCACCCTGATGGGCCCGGGCGGCCACACCGTACAGATGAACTGTCCGGTCGGTACGGGAGATCAGCCGGAAGTATGCGAGACCCCGAGGGAGCCGGCGAGGGGAAAACCTGGCGCGTACTCGGCGGTCGCGGAGTTCGCCGGAACAAGTGAGGACGCGCCTCTTCTGCTGCGCTCCGGGTCCAATGCGCCCGACGGCGGGGCGGTCAACTCGGCGGGGGCCGCGGCTCGTTGAGCGACAGAAGGCCACGTGGGCGCGGGCGGCGAACCGGAAGAGGAAATGGAAGGGCCCGGTCGCTGGCGACGGGGGATGCACCAGCGACCGGGCTCTTAGAACGGTAACAAGAGATCTGTCATTCGCAAATTCGATCTCGGTTATTCGGACACCGATTTATCTGCGACTACCGGGAGTTGTGACGCGAGTCACCCGCCCCGTGACAGAAACCGTCACGCTCAGCTCAGGGTCACCTGGCGGTTGGTGAGGCCGCCCCGAGCCCGGCGCTCCTCCGGGGTGAGCGGAGCCTCGTCCGCCAGCGCCGCCGCCAGCCGCTCGGCGAACGCGGCGGCCGGCTTCTCGCACTCCTCCGCCGTCATCACGCTCGGCAGGTCCCAGACCGGAACCGTCAGACCGTGTGCGCGGAAGGAGCCCACCAGCCGGGTGCCCTCGCCGAGCGAGGAGGTGCCGGCCGCGTGCAGCCGGGCGAGCGCGTCCAGAAGACGCTCCTCCGGGTGCGGCATGACCCACCGCAGGTGGTTCTTCTCCGGCGTCTCGCACCAGTAGGACGAGTCGACCGACGTGAGCCGTACGGTCGGGATCGCGGCGGCGTTGGCGCGCTCCAGGGAGGCGGTCACCTCGGGGGTGGCGTTCTCCGTGCCTTCTTCGTCCCGCACCCAGAACTCGAAGCCGCTGTGCACGGCGGGCTCGAACGCGGCGGCCGGGTCCAGCAGGTCCTGGAGCCGGGGGCCCTGCGGGTCGACGCGCTGGGCGGCGACCGGCGTACCCGGCTCCGCCGTCAACGCGCGCGTGAGCGTGTCCGCGAGGTCGCGGCTGATGTCGCCGGACGGCGTGTCGTTCTGCAGGCCGAGCAGCACCGAGCCGTCGTCGCGGCGCAGCGCGGGCCACGCCATGGGCAGCACGGTCGCGAGCGTCACCGACGGCACGCCCTCGGGCAGCCCGTCCTTCAGGGTGAGTTCGACGGTCGCGGCCGGCACCAGCTCGCGCAGCGCGACCCAGTCGCACTCGCCCGTCAGGCCCTCGAACGGGCGCTGGACCAGCTCGGTCACGGCGTGCGAGGCGGCCCGGCCGTGGCAGGCCTTGTAGCGGCGGCCGGAGCCGCACGGGCAGGGCTCGCGGGCTCCGACGACCGGAACCTCGACATCAGTGCCTGCGGCGCCGGCCCCGTTCTTGCGCTGTGGCGCTGCGGCCTTCGTCTGGGGGCGCTTCTTGGCCATGGTGTGGCTCTCCCGACTGCGGTGGTGCGGTGTCGCTGTGTCGGGCGCGAGCCTAGTCGTACCGGTCGGGATACGGCGTACGGCTCGGTGCAAGTCGCGGGGAGCGGTGCGGGAGCGGCGTGCGAGCGGCGTGCGAGCGGTGTGGGGATCAGGGAACCCCGTACGGCTCCGTCCCGGTCCGGATCGCCCACGGGGCCCGGGAACTTCCCCCCGATCCAGCCACCGGACGACGGTGCTCGACCCGCCCCCCTCGGCCGGACTGCTCAGTCCAGTTCGTCGAAGACGTCCGCGAACTCCAGGCTCGGCAGCGCCACGCGCGCGACGAAGTCCTCCGGGGAGGGACCGCGACTGGTGTCGCACCCCTGCACACGGTCGTACCCGGCGGTGATGATCACCCACACGGTGACCTCGCCGGACGCGCTGTCGCGTACGCCCCAGTCCTGGGCGAGCGCGCTGATGATGTTCAGACCGCGGCCCCCACGCGCGGTGACGGAAGGCGTGGCCGGAATCGGACGGGTCGGTCCGCCGCCGTCGGTCACCTCGACCGTCAGCCGCCCCGCCTTGTCGACCTGCCAGGCGGCCCGGACGTCCCCGTCGCCCACGTCCGCGCGCCCCAGCGGTCTGCCGTGCCGGCAGGCGTTGCTGAGCAGTTCGGAAAGGACCAGAACGGCATCGTCCACGACCGGCTCGGACACTCCGCTGCCGAGCAGCTGCTCGCGCATCCGGTGTCGTGCCTTGCCCACGCCCGCAGGGCCGTGGGGCACGGCCATGCTCGACGACGTGGGCACCTCCTGTGCCACCACCAACGCCACCCCCGAGACCTCCTTCACCCCACGCCACGGTGTGAATGCCCCAATGGACTGGACCGGAAACCGGCCAACCGGCGTCCGGTGACGCACTCGTCACGCCCGAACACGGACCGAACGCGCCGGTGCACTCCCTGTCACCGGTATGACTGATGACACGGGTGGGGAGGCAGGCCACGGAAGTGGCGCTTCCAGAAGCCTCAGTGACCTCAGCAGCCTCATCGGCCTCCGGGAACTCCGGCGACTGTCTCAGAGGCTCAGAGGCTCAGAGGCGGCCCAACTGGTGCAGCACCTGCTTCGGACGGTTGGTGATGATGGCCTCGACCCCGAGGCGTACGCACAGTTCGACGTCCTCCGGGTCGTTCACCGTCCAGACGTGGACCTGGTGGCCGGCCGCGTGCAACCGGTCGATGTAGCCCGGGTGGTTGCGGACGATCCGCATCCCGGGACCCGCGATCCGCGCGCCCGCGGGCAGCCGTCCGTCGCGCAGCCGGGGTGACAGGAACTGCATCAGGTAGACGGTCGGGATGTCCGGCGAGGCGGCGGCGACACGGTGCAGGGAGCGCGCGGAGAAGCTCATGATCCGTACCGGCGAGGTCTCGCCGTCGGGCGGCGGGTCCGCCAGCCCGAACCGCTTGAGCAGGTGGAGCAGCCGCTCCTCGACCTGCCCGGCCCAGCGGGTGGGGTGCTTGGTCTCGATGGCCAGCTCGACGCGCCGGCCGGCGTCCGCGACCAGCGAGAGGAGCCGTTCCAGGGTCAGGACGGAGGTGAAGGACGGGTCGCCCCAGTCCGGGCTCTCCTCGCTGTCCTTCCAGGAGCCGAAGTCGAGGGCCGAGAGCTCGGAGAGCTCCAGCGCGGAGACGGCACCGCGGCCGTTGGAGGTCCGGTTGACGCGGCGGTCGTGGACGCAGACGAGATGGCCGTCGGCGGTGAGCCGGACGTCGCACTCAAGGGCGTCCGCGCCGTCCTCGATCGCCTTCATGTACGCGGCGAGGGTGTGCTCGGGCGCGTCCTCGGAGGCGCCGCGGTGGGCGACCACCTGGATCGAGGCCCGGTGGGGCGTATGACTGTCGTGCTGCCGTGCTTGGGTCACCGCGTCATCGTGCCACTGCGGCGGGGTGCGGGGGCGG
>NZ_JBJHPC010000321.1:0-8363 GCF_045257485.1 Streptomyces sp. YS-3
GTGGTGCTCCCTTCCTTGACCCCCGTCGTTCACATATCTAGTCTCCATTCCCATGGATGTACCGTCGCAGTCGATCCACCTCGTCGATGTCCGGCTCACCCCCGTCCTCATCTCCGACCCCCCGCTCCTCAACGTCCAGGGGGTCCACCAGCCGTACACCCCCCGCCTCATCGTCGAAGTCATCACCGACAGCGGCGTCACCGGTGTCGGGGAGACCTACGGCGACACCAAGTACCTGGAGTTGGCGCGGCCGTACGCCGACTCCCTCCTCGCCGCCCGGCACGCACTCGCGGACCTCAATGGGATGTTCACACTCATGAATGAGTTGCCCGTGGACGAGGCTCGCGTCGACACCTCCGTGGACGTCGGCGGGCTGCGCGGCGTCCAGAGCGCCGACAAGCTGCGGCTCTCCGTCGTCTCCGCCTTCGAGGTCGCCTGCCTCGACGCGCTCGGCAAGACGCTCGAGCTCCCCGTGCACACCCTCCTCGGCGGCAAGGTGCGCGACAGCGTGGAGTACAGCGCGTATCTCTTCTACCGGTGGGCCGAACACCCGGGCGGTACGGGCGAGAAGGACGACTGGGGCGCGGCGCTCGATCCGCAGGGGATCGTGGCGCAGGCCCGGCGGTTCGTGCGGGAGTACGGGTTCGGCTCCTTCAAACTGAAGGGGGGCGTCTTCCCGCCCGAGCAGGAGACCGCCGCGATCCGGGCGCTCGCCGAGGCCTTTCCGGGGCGTCCGCTGCGGCTCGACCCGAACGGCGGCTGGAGCGCGGCCACTTCGCTCCGCGTCGCCGCCGAGCTCGCGGACGTACTGGAGTACCTGGAGGACCCGGCGTCCGGCACGCGCGCGATGGCGGAGGTCTCCGCGGGCACCTCCGTGCCGCTGGCCACCAATATGTGCGTCACCACCTTCCCCGAGGTCCGCGAGGCGTTCCTGACTGACGCCGTGCAGGTCGTCCTCAGTGACCATCACTACTGGGGCGGGCTGCGCAACACCCGGGAGCTGGCCGCGGTCTGCCGTGCCTTCGGCGTGGGGCTGTCCATGCACTCCAACACGCACCTCGGCGTCAGTCTCGCCGCCATGACCCAGGTCGCCGCGACCGTGCCCAACCTCGACTACGCGTGCGACAGCCACTACCCCTGGCAGAGCGAGGACGTCGTCGTGGACCGCCCCGTCTTCCGGGACGGGCGCCTGGCCGTCTCCGACACTCCCGGGCTCGGCGTCACCCTCGACCGGGACGCCCTCGACCGGCTCCACCGCCGCTGGCTGGCCGACGACGGCACCTTCCGCGACCGCGACGACGCCGCCGCGATGCGCCGGGCCCCCGGGCACGAACAGTGGCGCGCGCCGGCGCTGCCGCGCTGGTAGACACGGTCACCCGCCGCCCCGCGGACCCCCGGCCCAGGCTCCCGGGCGCGTACGGATCGGGCACACTGGCCCCATCCGTACGCGAACGGGAGTCCGCCGTGACCACATCCAGCAGAGAGCAGCAGGACCGCGCAGACCGGTGGGGGCACACCGCGGGCGTCGACCCGCTGGGCAAGGTGCGCCGGCCCCGCGACCCGGAGTGCGACGTCTTCCTGACCGGCACGGTCTTCCTCGACATCATCTTCACCGGCCTCGACTCCGCCCCGGTGCGCGGCACCGAGTCCTGGGCGCGCGGCATGGGCTCCAGCCCCGGCGGCGTCGCCAACATGGCCATCGCGCTCGCCCGCCTGGGGCTGCACACCTCGCTCGCGGCGGCCTTCGGCGACGACCACTACGGCGAGTACTGCTGGGACGCCCTGGAGCAGGGCGAGGGCATCGACCTGTCGCTGTCGCGGACCGTGCCCGGCTGGCACTCGCCGGTCACCGTCTCCATGGCGTACGAGGGCGAGCGAACCATGGTGTCGCACGGCCATGAGGCGCCCCCGGAGGAGTCCGCCCCGGCCGTGCCGCCACGCGCGCGTGCCGCGATCGCCTCGCTGGTGCCCGGCCGCACCGAGGAGTGGATCGCCGACGCCGCCCGGCACGGCGCGCGGATCTTCGCCGACGTCGGCTGGGACGACACCGGGCACTGGAACCTGGCGGGCCTGACCGGCCTGGAGCACTGCGAGGCGTTCCTGCCCAACGCGGGCGAGGCGATGCGCTACACCCGCACCGACTGCCCGCGCGCGGCGGCCCGCGCCCTGGCCGAGAAGGTGCCGGTCGCGGTGGTCACCCTGGGCGCGGAGGGCGCGTACGCGGTGGACGGCTCCACCGGGGAGACCGCCGAGGTCCCCGCGATCGCGGTGGAGGCGCTCGACCCGACCGGGGCGGGCGATGTGTTCGTGGCCGGGTTCGTCACCGGGACGCTGGCCGGGTGGCCGCTCGCGGACCGGCTCGCCTTCGCGGGCCTGACGGCCGCGCTGTCCGTCCAGGAGTTCGGGGGCTCGCTCTCGGCGCCGGGCTGGGCGGAGATCGCGGCGTGGTGGCAGGCCGTCCGCACCCGGTCCGGCCAGGACCCCGCGGCCCTGCGCCGCTACGAGTTCCTGGAGGGCCTGCTGCCGGGCGCGGCCCGGCCGTGGCCGCTGCGGCGGGCGGTGCCCACGATCGGCTTCCGCCGTCCGGCATGAGCGGGTGTCCGCGGACCGGCCACGCACGGTCCGCAGGCGGGAGACGGCAGCCGGCAGCACGGCGCTTCCCCGTCCGAAAACCTCTCGGCGCTGTCAGTGCCAGGTCGTACGCTTGGTAGTCCAGAGGTTGTCGAGCGGCGAGAACCCTGCAACAGGAGGTATGCGCAGGCCACAGAGCCGGCCCATGACTCAGACACCCACACAGCCGCAGGCGAGTGCCCAGATCGAGGTTCCTGCCAAGCACCCGATGGTGATGCTGCTCGGATCCCGGGACTCGCTGCTGCGCGTGATCGAGAAGGCCTTCCCGGCGGCCGACATCCATGTCCGGGGCAATGAGATCAGTGCCACGGGGACCCCGGCGGAAGTCGCGCTCATCCAACGCCTGTTCGACCAGATGATGCTGGTGCTCCGCACCGGTCAGCCGATGACGGAGGACGCAGTGGAACGCTCGATCGCGATGCTCAGGGCGAGCGAGAACGGCAGAGCGGAGGACGGCCACGAGACCCCGGCCGATGTCCTGACCCAGAACATCCTCTCCAGCCGTGGTCGCACGATCCGCCCCAAGACCCTCAACCAGAAGCGGTACGTCGACGCGATCGACAAGCACACGATCGTCTTCGGCATCGGCCCCGCCGGTACCGGAAAGACCTATCTCGCCATGGCCAAGGCGGTCCAGGCCCTGCAGTCCAAGCAGGTCACCCGGATCATCCTGACCCGCCCCGCCGTCGAGGCGGGTGAGCGCCTCGGCTTCCTGCCGGGCACGCTCTACGAGAAGATCGACCCGTATCTGCGCCCGCTCTACGACGCGCTGCACGACATGCTCGACCCCGACTCCATCCCCCGGCTGATGGCGGCCGGCACGATCGAGGTCGCCCCGCTGGCGTACATGCGCGGCCGTACGCTGAACGACGCGTTCATCATCCTGGACGAGGCGCAGAACACCAGCGCCGAGCAGATGAAGATGTTCCTCACCCGACTCGGCTTCGACTCGAAGATCGTCATCACCGGTGACATCACCCAGGTCGACCTGCCGAACGGCACGAAGAGCGGTCTGCGCCAGGTCCAGGAGATCCTGGAGGGTGTCGAGGACGTCCACTTCTCCCGGCTCTCGTCCCAGGACGTCGTCCGGCACAAGCTCGTCGGCCGTATCGTCGACGCGTACGAGAAGTACGACAGCCAGCAGGACCGCAACGGGAAGTAGTCAGAGCGCACCATGTCGATCGACGTCAACAACGAGTCCGGAACCGAGGTCGACGAGCAGGCGATCCTCGACATCGCCCGCTACGCGCTCACGCGGATGCGGATCCACCCGCTCTCCGAGCTGTCGGTGATCGTCGTGGACGCCGAGGCCATGGAGCAGCTCCACATCCAGTGGATGGACCTGCCCGGTCCGACCGATGTCATGTCCTTCCCGATGGACGAGCTGCGTCCGCCGATGAAGGACGACGAGGAGCCCCCGCAGGGGCTCCTCGGTGACATCGTGCTCTGCCCCGAGGTCGCCAAGCAGCAGGGCGAGGACGCGCCGACACGGCACTCGATGGACGAGGAGCTCCAGCTCCTGACCGTCCACGGCGTGCTCCACCTGCTCGGGTACGACCACGAGGAGCCGGACGAGAAGGCCGAGATGTTCGGTCTGCAGGCGGCCATCGTGGACGGCTGGCGGGCGGAGAAGGGCCACACCGGCCCGTCCCCGGCGCCGACCGTCTCATGACCGGGCAGCTGCTCTTCGGCGCCGTCGCGCTGGTCGTGGTGGCCTGGCTGGCCGCCTGCGCGGAGGCCGGCATCGCCCGTACGTCGTCGTTCCGCGCGGACGAGGCCGTACGGTCGGGGCGGCGCGGCGCGGCGAAGCTCGCCCAGGTGGCCGCCGACCCCACCCGCTACCTCAATGTGGCCCTGCTCGTGCGGGTCGCCTGCGAGATGGCGGCCGGGGTGCTGGTCACCTATGTCTGCCTGGAGGACTTCGGCGAGACCTGGACGGCGCTGGTCGTCGCCATCGCGGTGATGGTGCTCGTCTCCTATGTCGCCGTCGGCGTCTCGCCGCGCACGATCGGCCGCCAGCACCCGCTGAACACGGCGACGGCCGCCGCGTACGTCCTGCTGCCGCTCGCCAGGATCATGGGCCCGGTGCCGCAGCTCCTCATCCTCCTCGGCAACGCGCTCACGCCCGGAAAGGGCTTCCGCAAGGGCCCGTTCGCCTCCGAGGCCGAGCTGCGGGCCATGGTCGACCTCGCCGAGCAGGAGTCGCTCATCGAGGACGACGAGCGCCGGATGGTGCACTCCGTCTTCGAGCTCGGCGACACGCTGGTGCGCGAGGTGATGGTGCCGCGCACCGACCTCGTCTGCATCGAGCGCTACAAGACCATCCGCCAGGCGCTCACGCTCGCCCTGCGCTCCGGCTTCTCCCGTATCCCGGTGACCGGGGAGAACGAGGACGACATCGTCGGGATCGTGTATCTGAAGGACCTGGTCCGCAAGACGCACATCAACCGGGACTCGGAGGCCGACCTGGTCTCCACCGCGATGCGCCCGGCCGCGTTCGTCCCCGACACCAAGAACGCGGGGGACCTGCTGCGCGAGATGCAGCAGGACCGCAGCCATGTCGCCGTCGTCATCGACGAGTACGGCGGCACGGCCGGGATCGTCACGATCGAGGACATCCTGGAGGAGATCGTCGGGGAGATCACCGACGAGTACGACCGGGAGCTGCCGCCGGTCGAGGAGCTGGCGGACGGCTGCTTCCGGGTCACCGCGCGGCTCGACATCGGCGACCTGGGCGAGCTGTTCGGGCTCGACGCGTTCGACGACGAGGACGTGGAGACGGTCGGCGGACTGCTCGCCAAGGCGCTCGGCCGGGTGCCCATCGCGGGCGCCACGGCCACCGTCGACCTGCCGGACGGGCGGGCGCTGCGGCTGACGGCCGAGTCCCCGGCCGGCCGCCGGAACAAGATCGTGACCGTGCTGGTGGAGCCGGTGGCCGTCATGGAGGAGGAAGAGGCGTGACCCCTCAGGAGCTCAGGGACTTCTGCCTGGCGTTCAACGCCGTGACCGAGGAGTTCCCGTTCGATGCGGGAACCTCCGTCTTCAAGGTCCTCGGCAAGATGTTCGCGCTGAGCAATCTGAGCGGCACCCCGCTCACCGCCAACCTCAAGTGCGACCCGGACGACGCGGTGCGGCTGCGCGCCGAGTACCCGGCGATCGTGCCCGGCTGGCACATGAACAAGCGCCACTGGAACACGGTGGACATCGATCAGCTCCCGGACCGGCTGGTCCGGGAGCTGATCGAGGACTCGTACGACCTGGTGGTGGCGGGGCTGCCGAAGTCCGAGCGGCTTCGGCTCGACCGGCAGTGAACCGCTACTTTCGCAACACGCCCTAGGCCCGGCGGCGGCCAAGGCCCACCGCCACCAGGGCCGCCGCCGCGACCACGAGCACCGCGTCCACCAGCAGCACCGTCCGTACGCCCGAGAACAGGTCGCCCCCGGTCGTGGCCAGGACACCCAGCAGCGGGATGCCGATCGTGATGCCGACCTGCTGGGTCGTGGTGACCAGACCGGTCGCCAGGCCCTGCTCCTCGTCGGGGACACCGCTGGTGACGGTCACTCCGTACGAGATGATCGCGCCCAGGTGGCACATGCTGGCCAGGGAGACCCCGACGGTGGCGAGCAGCGCGCCCGACTCGCGGCCCACCGCCAGCAGCAGCGCGATGAACAGCCCCTGGCCGAGGAGCGAGAGCACCAGGGTGCGGTGGGCGCCGAAGCGGCCGATGATCCGGGCGGCGTAGCTGCCGGCGACCGCCGACATGGCGCCCTGGACGCCGAAGACCAGACCGGTCCTGAAGGACGACAGGCCCAGGACCTCCTGGAGGTAGAGGGTCAGGACGAAGATGACCGTCGACATCATCGAGAAGGTGACCAGTCCGGCCAGGTTGCCCCACGCCACCGTGCGCCGCCGCAGCATCGGCAGGGAGACCAGCGGGGCCTGCGCCCTCGACTCGACCACCACGAACGCGGCCAGCAGCGCCAGACCGGCGATCAGGGTGCCCCACACGTCCGCGCCGCCGAAGCCGCGCTGGGCCGCTGTGGACAGGGAGTAGATCAGGGCGAGCAGACCGCCGGTGACGGTGACCGCGCCAGGCACGTCCAGACGGGGCCGGTCGGGGGTGCGGGACTCGGGCAGCAGACCGGGCGCCAGGGCGAGGACGACCAGCGCGGCCACCGTGAGCAGGCCCATCGTCGAGCGCCAGCCCAGCGTGTCCGTCATGACCCCGCCGAGCACCATGCCCACGGTGAAGCCCAGCGACAGCAGGGTGCCGCTGATGCCCAGCGCCCGGTCGCGCTGCGGACCCTCGGGGAACGTGGTGGTCAGCAGCGACATCCCGGTCGGCACGATCACCGCGGCGCCCAGGCCCTGGAGGGCGCGGCCGGTCAGGAACGACGCCGGGTCCCAGGCGAGGGTGGCGAGCAGCGAGGCGGCGCCGAAGAGGGCCAGCCCGGTGAGGAACAGCTTCTTGCGGCCGTAGAGGTCGGCGATCCGGCCGAACAGGAGCAGGAAGCCGCCGGAGGGCAGCGCGAACGCGGTGACCGCCCACTGGAGCGCGGACCGGCTCAGCCCCAGGTCGTCGCCGAGGACGGGCAGCGCCACGTTCAGTACGGAGAAGTCGAGCGCCACCATGAACTGGGCGGCGCAGAGCACGAACAGGACCAGCTTCGCGCGACCGGAGAACCGGGTGTCCCGCGGGTCCGCTGCGGTGGCCGGCGTGGCCGGCGCGGTGGGGGTGTCGATTGCCATGGCCACAGCCTGGCCGCGCGCGATCCGCCGTGGAGAGTGGGAACTTATCCTGTTGGCGGCACCACCAGGCAGTGGCCGGGGTGCCGGACAGCAGTCGACGAGGGGGAGTACGTACGTGGCCACGCCGATCGACAAATCGCTGCGGCGCACCGAACTGCGCGAGTTCCTGATGAACCGGCGGGCCCGGATCAGCCCGACCGCCGCCGGACTGCCCGACGGCGGCGCCCGCCGCCGCACCCCGGGCCTGCGCCGCGAGGAGGTCGCGGTGCTCGCGGGGGTGGGGGTCTCCTGGTACCAGTGGCTGGAGCAGGGCAGGGACATCACGGTGTCGCCGCAGGTCCTGGACTCGGTGGGCCGCGTCCTGAAGCTGACCAGCGCCGAGCGGCGGCATCTGTACGTGCTGGCCGGGCTCAACCCGCCCGCGCCCGAGGTGGACCCCGCCGACGCCGACATGTGCCAGGGCCTCCAGCGGCTGATCGACGCCTGGATGCCGTTCCCCGCGCACATCATGGACGCGTACTGGAACACGGTGATGTACAACGACGCCGCCGCCATGGTGCTCGGGATGCGTCCCGAGATCGTCCAGAACTGCCTGATCGCCTTCTTCACCGACCCCGTCTACCGCTCGCGCGCCAAGGGCTGGGAGGAGATCGCCGCGCTGGTGGTCGCCCAGTACCGGGCGGCCTGCTCGGAGCGGCCCGGCGACGAGGGCTTCCAGGAGGTCGTCGAGGAGGCGTCCCGGCTGTCGGAGGAGTTCGCGCGGCTGTGGGGGCAGCGGGACATCCTGCCCGGCGGCCAGATCAAGAAGGAGTTCCAGCACCCGGTGGTGGGCACGCTGTTCGTGGAGTCCACCCAGCTGCGGGTGCCCGCCCGGCCGGACCTGGCGATCGTGCTGCACAACCCGCTGCCGGGGACCGACACGGCGGCGAAGCTGGAGTGGCTGGCCTCGCCGGAGGGGCGGCGCGGGTCGATGTATCCGGTGG
>NZ_JBJHPC010000322.1:0-8348 GCF_045257485.1 Streptomyces sp. YS-3
CACCGAACCCGCTCCCCGGCACGGCCGCCCCGCGCGACCGTTCCCCGGCCGCGGCCACGCATACGAAGAGCCCCGACCACGAGAAGGCCGGGGCTCACCCCCGCGCAGGCACACCGCGCAGGTTGAAACGTTTCTGCGGAGGGAACGCAGAGTGGGGCGGGTGGGACTCGAACCCACGGCCGACGGATTATGAGTCCGCTGCTCTAACCGGCTGAGCTACCGCCCCTAACGGCGCGTCGCGCACATTTGTGCGCGCCGTCTGCCGCAGCATAGCCGCTCATACGATCTCCTGCCTCGGATGGTCGGCAACGCACGTCCATGAGGACCCCGTCACGCCCCGCGTGGTTCCCGGGGGCATGAAAAAGGGCCCGCGAGGGGCCCTTTTCACTGCTCTCCCGACTGGACTCGAACCAGTAACCTGCCGGTTAACAGCCGGCTGCTCTGCCAATTGAGCTACAGGAGACCGAGCTCCCCCGACTGGACTCGAACCAGTAACCTGCCGGTTAACAGCCGGCTGCTCTGCCAATTGAGCTACAGGGGAATGTCTCGTTGCGTCGAACGTACCCACCCCGGGTGTCCCCGGGCGGCGTGCGCTCGCTGCGACACATACATTAGCGCAAGCAGGGGGGTGCTCCGCCAATCGGTTCCGCCCCGGGTGATCACGGGGCTGCGCGGGTAGGCGCAGCACACGACGTCACAGTGACGTCGGACAGACGCCACAGAAGGGTGACCGCCATGCGCTACCGGCTCACGTTCGCCGTCGGACTCGTCGTCGGGTACGTGCTCGGAACCCGGGCCGGACGCGAGCGTTATGAACAGTTGAAGAAGTCCGCCCGCCAGGTCGCCCAGAACCCGGCCGTGCGCAACACCGCGGAGTCCGCCGCGCAGAACGGCCGGGCGTACGCGGGCAAGGCCATCCACGCGGTGAGCGAGAAGGTGTCCGACAAGGTCGGGGACAAGGCGCCGAAGTCGATCGCCGACCGGGTGCGCTCGCTGCGCGGGCGCGGCCAGGGCGGCGAGGACGACTGGGGTACCAGCAACACCTGACACCGGCGCCCCGCAAGAGCCGGTGGCCGCGGGGGCCCGATGGGCCCCCGCGTGATGCAGAATCGTGCCCATGGGGATAGTCGCCGGGCTGGACAGCTCTTCCGCCTTCACTCGCATCGTCGTCTGCGACACCGACACCGGTGCCGTCCTGCGGCAGGGGTACGCCCCGCATCCCGTCGACCAGAAGGCCACCGAGGTCGATCCGCAGGCCTGGCTGCTCTCGCTCGGCGAGGCCGCGGCGGGCGGGCTGCTCGAAGGCGTGCAGGCCATCGGGGTCGCCGCCCAGCAGCACGCGCTGATCGCGCTGGACGCCCAGGGCTCCCTCGTCCGGGCCGCGCTGAGCGGCAACGACAAGCGCGCCCAGGTGGCCGCGGCGGATCTGACCGACGCGCTCGGCGGGCGCGAGGCGTGGGCCAAGGCCGTCGGCAGCGTGCCGCAGGCCGCGCAGGCCGTGGCGAAGCTGCGCTGGCTGGCCCGTAACGAACCGGAGGCCGCCCAGCGCACCGCCGCGATCGTCCAGGCACACGACTGGCTGGTGTGGCAGTTGCTGGGCCGGCCGGCCCGGCGCACCACCGACCGTGGCGCCGCCTCCGGCACCGGCTACTGGTCGGCCGCGACCGGCTTCTACCGGCCCGACCTCGTCGAGCTCGCGCTCGGCCACCACGTGGCGCTGCCCGAGGTTCTCGGCCCCTCCGACGCGGCGGGCACCACCCCCGAGGGGCTGCTGATCTCGGCCGGCACCGGCGAGACGATGGCCGCGGCCTTCGGCCTCGGCGTCGGGCCCGGCGACGCGGTCGTCTCGCTCGGGGCGTCGGGTTCGGTCATGGCCGTGCACCACGAGGCGCTGGCCGACCCGGCCGGGATGATTACGTCCTTCGCCGACGCCACCGGCCGCCATCTGCCCGTGGTGCATACGAGCAACGCGGTACGGGCGCTGCGCGGCACGGCGGAGATGCTCGCCGTGGAGAGCCTGGAGGAGCTCTCCGCGCTGGCGCTGAAGTCGACCCCGGGCGCCAGCGGGCTGGTCCTGCTGCCGTATCTGGAGGGTGAGCGGACCCCCCGGCTGCCGCACGCGGCCGGGACGCTCGCCGGGCTGCGGCGCGAGTCGATGAAGCCCGAGCATCTGGCGCGGGCCGCGTTCGAGGGCATGCTCTGCTCGCTGGCGGACGCGCTCGACGTACTGCGCTCGCGCGGGGTCGAGGTGCGCCGGGTCTTCCTGCTCGGCGCGGCGGCCGAGCTGCCGGCCGTGCAGGCGGCGGCGCCCGCGATCCTGGGCACCCAGGTGGTCGTCCCGCAGCCGGCCGAGTACGCGGCTCTCGGCGCGGCCCGGCAGGCGGCATGGGCGCTCGGTGTCTCGCAGGGCTCGCTGGCCGCGCACACCCCGCCGGCCTGGCAGGGCGCGGCGGCGCAGGTCTTCGAGCCGGGCGAGGAGCTGGCCGTGGGTCAGGCGGTGCGCCAGCAGTACATCGCGACGCGTGACGAGATCCACCCCGGCGCCTTCGACACCGGGGCGTGAGCGCGCGCCCCGGTCACCGGGGGCGCGGAACAAGCCGTACGGGGGATTCTCCGGCGTGTCGTCTTGACTACGCCGGAGGTCCGTTCTTGACTCATCCTTTTGACTCGCCCTTGGCTTAATCGGTTGAGGTTCCCGGGGTGGAGTGTCGCAAGATGGGGGTCGAACCCCTCGATCTTGCCGACCCGGAGAGCCTTCACGTGCTCATACGACTCCTGCGGACCCATCTGGTTCCGTACAAGAAACCGATCGCGCTCCTGGTGCTGCTCCAGCTGCTCCAGACCTGCGCGACCCTCTATCTGCCGACCCTGAACGCCGACATCATCGACAACGGTGTCGTCGACGGGGACACCGGCTACATCCTGGAGTTCGGCGGCGTCATGATCGCCGTCAGCCTCGTCCAGGTGGTCTGCAACGTCGGCGCCGTCTACTTCGGCGCACGCACCGCCGCTGCCCTGGGCCGGGACATGCGCGCGGCCGTCTTCGCGCGCGTGCAGTCCTTCTCCTCGCGCGAGGTGGGCCACTTCGGGGCGCCGTCCCTGATCACCCGGACCACCAACGACGTGCAGCAGGTCCAGATGCTGACGCTGATGTCGTTCACGCTGATGGTGTCGGCGCCGATCATGTGCGTCGGCGGCATCATCATGGCGCTCGGCCAGGACGTGCCGCTGTCGGCGGTGCTGCTCGCCGTGGTGCCGGTCCTCGGCATCTGCGTCTCGCTGATCGTGCGCAGGATGCGCCCGCTGTTCCGCACCATGCAGACCCGCCTGGACACGGTGAACCGCGTGCTGCGCGAGCAGATCACCGGCAACCGCGTGATCCGGGCGTTCGTAAAGGACGACTACGAGAAGGACCGCTTCAAGGGCGCCAACACCGAGCTGACCGATGTCTCGCTGGGCACCGGGCGGCTGATGGCGCTGATGTTCCCGACGGTGATGACGGTCGTGAACGTCTCCTCGGTGGCCGTGGTGTGGTTCGGCGCCCACCGGATCGACAGCGGCTCCCTGCAGATCGGCCAGCTCACCGCGTTCCTCACGTATCTGATGCAGATCGTGATGGCCGTCATGATGGCCACCTTCATGTTCATGATGGTGCCGCGCGCCGAGGTCTGCGCCGAGCGGATCGAGGAGGTCCTCGGCACCGACAGCAGCGTGGTGCCGCCGAAGGCCCCCGTCCGCGAGCTGCGCCGCAGCGGCCATCTGGAGGTCCGCGGCGCCGACTTCACCTACCCCGGCGCCGAGGAGTCCGTCCTGAAGGGCGTGGACCTGGTGGCTCGCCCCGGCGAGACCACCGCGGTCATCGGGTCGACCGGCAGCGGCAAGTCGACGCTGCTCGGGCTCGTACCGAGGCTGTTCGACGTGACGGGCGGCGCGGTCCTGGTGGACGGCGAGGACGTGCGGGGGATCGATCCCGTACTGCTCGCCAAGACGGTGTCGATGGTGCCCCAGAAGCCGTACCTCTTCTCCGGGACGGTGGCGACCAATCTGCGGTACGGCAATCCCGACGCCACCGACGAGGAGCTCTGGCACGCCCTGGAGGTCGCCCAGGCCAAGGAGTTCGTCAGCCGACTGGAGGGCGGGCTCAACGCGCCCATCGCCCAGGGCGGCACCAATGTCTCCGGCGGCCAGCGCCAGCGGCTCGCCATCGCGCGGACCCTGGTGCAGCGCCCGGAGATCTACCTCTTCGACGACTCGTTCTCCGCGCTCGACTACGCCACCGACGCGGCCCTGCGGGCGGCGCTGCTGCGCGAGACGCGCGAGGCGACCGTCGTCATCGTGGCCCAGCGGGTCTCCACGATCCGCGACGCCGACCGGATCGTCGTCCTGGACGAGGGCCGGGTCGTCGGCACCGGCCGCCACCACGAGCTGATGGCCGAGAACGAGACGTACCGGGAGATCGTGCTCTCCCAGCTGACGGAGGCCGAGGCGGCATGAGCGGAAACATGGCCCGGATGATGGGCCAGGGCGACGGCAAACGCTCGATGGACTTCAAGGGTTCGTCGAAGCGGCTGCTCAGACAGCTCGCGCCGGAGAAGGGCACGCTCTATGTGATGCTCGTGGCCGCCGTGCTCAGCGTGGCGCTCTCGGTGGTCGGGCCGAAGATCCTCGGCAAGGCGACCGACCTGGTCTTCGCGGGCGTCGTCGGCCGGCAGATGCCGGACGGGACGACCAAGGAACAGGCGCTGGAGCGGCTGCGCGACAAGGGCGACGGCGGCCTCGCCGACATGCTCTCCGGGGTGCACTTCACCCCCGGCCACGGCATCGACTTCGGCGCGGTCGGCCGGGTGCTGCTCGTCGCGCTCGCGGTGTACGTGGGCGCGGGGCTGCTGATGCTGGTGGCGACCCGGCTCTCCAACCGGGCGATCAACCGTACGGTGTTCCGGATCCGCGAGCAGGTGCAGGCGAAGCTGTCGCGGCTGCCGCTGTCCTACTTCGACCGCGCCAAGCGCGGCGAGGTGCTCAGCCGGGCGACCAACGACATCGACAACATCTCGCAGACGATGCAGCAGACGATGGGGCAGCTCATCAACTCGGCTCTCACCATCGTCGGCGTCCTCGCGATGATGTTCTGGATCTCGCCGCTGCTGGCCCTGGTGGCGCTGGCGACCGTACCGCTGTCGGTGTTCGTCGCCACGAAGATCGGCAAGCGGTCGCAGCCGCAGTTCGTCCAGCAGTGGAAGACCACGGGCCGGCTCAACGCGCATGTGGAGGAGATGTACACCGGGCACACCCTGGTGAAGGTCTTCGGGCGCCAGGAGGAGTCGGCGCGGCAGTTCGACGAGCAGAACGAGGCGCTGTACGAGGCCGGGTTCCGGGCGCAGTTCAACAGCGGCGTGATGCAGCCGCTGATGATGTTCATCTCGAACCTGAACTATGTGCTGGTCGCGGTCGTCGGCGGGCTGCGGGTCGCCTCGGGCGCGCTGTCGATCGGCGATGTGCAGGCCTTCATCCAGTACTCCCGGCAGTTCTCGATGCCGCTCACCCAGGTCGCCTCGATGGCGAACCTCGTGCAGTCGGGCGTCGCCTCCGCCGAGCGGATCTTCGAGCTGCTCGACGCGGACGAGCAGGAGCCGGACGCGGAGTCGGCCGAGCGGCCGGTGGAGCGGCGCGGCGCGGTGACCCTGGAGAAGGTGGCGTTCCGGTACGACCCGGAGAAGCCGCTGATCGAGGACCTGTCGCTGAAGGTCGAGCCCGGGCAGACGGTCGCGATCGTCGGCCCGACGGGCGCGGGCAAGACGACGCTGGTCAATCTGCTGATGCGGTTCTACGAGGTGCGGAGCGGGCGGATCACCCTGGACGGGGTGGACGCGGCCCGGATGTCGCGCCGGGAACTGCGCGCGGGCATCGGCATGGTGCTCCAGGACACCTGGCTGTTCGGCGGCACCATCGCGGACAACATCGCGTACGGCGCCGACCGGCCGGTCACCCGCGAGGAGATCGAGGAGGCGGCCCGGGCGGCGCACGCGGACCGGTTCGTCCGGACGCTGCCGGACGGGTACGACACCGTGATCGACGACGAGGGCACGGGGGTGAGCGCGGGCGAGAAGCAGCTGATCACCATCGCGCGGGCGTTCCTGTCCGACCCGGTGATCCTCGTCCTCGACGAGGCGACCAGCTCGGTGGACACCCGGACCGAGGTGTTGATCCAGAAGGCGATGGCACGGCTGGCGCACGGGCGGACGTCGTTCGTGATCGCCCACCGGCTCTCCACGATCCGGGACGCGGACGTGATCCTCGTGATGGAGAACGGGGCCATCGTGGAACAGGGCACGCACGACGAACTGCTGGCCGCCGACGGCGCCTACGCCCGGCTGTACGCGGCGCAGTTCGCCCAGGCGGTGGCCGAGGTCGACTGACGGCGGGGCGGGGAGCGGGCCGCCGCCCGCTCCCCCTCAGTCCAGATAGCCGCGCAGCTGGTCGGCGAAGGCGTGGTCGCGGAGTTTGTTCAGGGTCTTGGACTCGATCTGGCGGATGCGTTCGCGGGTGACGCCGAAGATGCGGCCGATCTCCTCCAGCGTGCGCGGGCGCCCGTCCGCGAGCCCGTAGCGCAGTTGGACCACCTTGCGTTCGCGCTCGCCCAGCGTGGACAGCACGGCCTCCAGGTGCTCGCGCAGCAGCAGGAAGGCCGCCGACTCCACGGGGGACGCCGCGTCGCCGTCCTCGATCAGGTCGCCCAGCGCCACATCGTCCTCCTCGCCCACGGGCGCGTGCAGCGAGACCGGCTCCTGGGCGAGCCGGAGCACCTCGCTCACGCGCTCGGGCGGCAGGTCGAGATGGGCGGCGACCTCCTCGGGCGTCGGCTCGTAGCCGCGCTCCTGGAGCATCCGGCGCTGCACCCGCACCACGCGGTTGATCAGCTCCACCACATGGACGGGGACGCGGATGGTGCGGGCCTGGTCGGCGAGCGCGCGGGACATGGCCTGGCGGATCCACCACGTCGCGTACGTGGAGAACTTGTAGCCGCGCGCGTAGTCGAACTTCTCGACCGCGCGGATCAGCCCGAGGTTGCCCTCCTGCACCAGGTCGAGCATGGTGAGCCCGCGCCCCACATAGCGCTTGGCGACGGAGACGACCAGCCGCAGGTTCGCCTCGATCAGCCGGCGTTTGGCCATCCGGCCCATGACCACCAGCCGGTCGAGGTCGACGGCGAGCCGGGAGTCCGGGTCCGGGGTCCCGGCGAGCTTCTCCTCGGCGAACAGGCCCGCCTCCACCCGGCGCGCCAGCTCGACCTCCTCCGCGGCGGTCAGCAGCGGGATGCGCCCGATCTCGCGCAGGTACTGGCGGAAGAGATCGGACGAGGGGCCGCCGGTGTCGGCGCGCCCGGGCGCTCGCTCGGGCGGCTCCGGCACCTCCACCACGTCGTCGACGAGTTCGACGGGGGGCACCTCGGCCTCGGGATGGAGTACGGCCCGGGTCTGCGGGGGCACGGTGGCCACGACGTCGTTGTCGGTCAGGGTCCGGGTCTGCACGGGGGCGACCTCCAGGGTGATCGCTGCCGGATCGGGGGCGTGCGGCAGCGGGACGGGGGCGGCCGGGCCGCTGTCCGTCCCGTACACGATGAGCGGATCCGCGGGGGTGTGGTACCCACCTTCGGTGGGCCGGCCGCGCTCCGAGGACTCAGGCACCGCCCCCCAGTGTGGGGTACGACACATCTCCGCCACGAGGGGCGTGCGGTGACTTTTTGAAGCCGGTCCGTGACCGGGCGGTTACCCGTACGGCAACGGTCGCGCGCCGCGCTGTCGGGGAGCCGGGTACCCCGCGGGGGCCCGGGCAGTCCGGCCGGACGCGTCCCGGTGGGGCGCGCCCGGGGCTCAGAGGGCTTCGACGCCCCGGTTGCGCAGGGCCTGGCCGTACTGCTGGAGGACCCACAACTCGTTCTGTACGGCGGCCAGTCGCTCGGGGTCGCCGTTCTGCCCGAGGCGGGCCAGGGTGCCCTGGATGTCGAGCAGGCGGCGGTCGACGGCGCGGCGGCGGACGGCGACGAGCTGCTCGCCCGCGTACGCCTCGTCGACCACGCGGGCGTGGACCGCCTCCACGGCGAGCTCGGTGACGAGCGCGCGGACGGTGTCGTCGGGCGCGGAGTCCATGACGGCCGGAAGGTAGTCCGAGGGGGCGTCGGTGGCGCCGCCGGCGTCCATGATGCACTGGCGCACCGCCGCGTAGGGCGGGGCCGTGAACTCGTCCACCCCGTACGCGTCGAAGGCCGGGGAGACCAGGTGCGGGTGCTGGAGGGCGAGCTTGAGGAGCTCGCGCTCGGTGCGGTGGGCGGGGCTGCGCAGGTTCAGGGC
>NZ_JBJHPC010000323.1:0-8341 GCF_045257485.1 Streptomyces sp. YS-3
GCAGCAGCCCCAGCCGCCCCAGCAGCAGTTCCAGGCCCCGCCGCCCCAGCAGCTCGGCTGGACGGTGACCATCGGCCCGGACCGCGAGTACTTCATGGCGATGATGCAGCGCAGCGGGCCGGAGGCCGCCGGGCTCAACCTGCCCGCGTACTCGCCCGAGCAGCAGCGCCGCCTCACCGGCAGCCAGCTCACCATCGGCCGCCGCCGCCACTCCACCGGCGAGGCGCCCGACATCGACCTGTCCGTGCCGCCGGAGGACCCGGGCGTCTCGCACCAGCACGCGGTCCTGGTCCAGCAGCCCGACGGCGGCTGGGCGGTGGTCGACCAGAACTCCACCAACGGCACCACGGTCAACGGCGCCGAGGAGCCCATCCAGCCCTATGTGCCGGTCCCGCTCCAGGACGGCGACCGGGTGCACGTGGGCGCCTGGACGACGCTGACCGTCCGGCGCGGCTAGCCGCCTGCCGGCGCGGCGTCCCGCAGGGGCCAGGTGTGCGGTCCCCGCGGGTCGTCCAGCCAGGCCCACTGCCGCTCGCCGCTGACCGTCACGCCGAACCGCTCGCGCCCGGGGTGACCCTCGCGCCGCCACAGCGCGTACGCCTCGTACGGGTCCAGGCTGTCCGCGGTCAGCGCCAGCAGGAACCGGAAGAGCTCGTTCTCCGGGCCCGGGCGGGGCAGCGCGCCGCGGTGGGGGGTCCCGGGCGCGGACGCCACGCCCCGCAGGGGTACGAAATAGGCCGGGGTGTCCAGGAAGCGCCCCTCGGCGTGCTCGGCGTCGCGCACCCTCAGCAGGATCAGACCGGTGGCCAGCGGGGCCTCGATGAGCGCGCCCGGCGTGCACTGCGCCGGCCACCCGGCGGGTACCGACGGCAGGGTGCAGGTGGCGATGATCCGGTCGAAGGGCGCCCGGGACGGACAGCCGCGCGCCCCGTCGCCGGTCACCACCGCGGGGTGGAAGCCCGCGGCCGTCAGATGGGTCCGGGCGGACTCGGTGATCTCCGGGTCCAGGTCGACGGTGGTGACCCGCTCCTCGCCCAGGCGGTGGCTGAGCAGCGCCGCGTTGTAGCCGGTCCCGGCGCCGATCTCCAGGACCGTGTGCCCGTCCCGGACGTCCAGGGCCTCCAGCATCAGCGCCATCAGCGAGGGCTGACTGCTGGAGGAGAGCAGCTCCCCGTCGCGCAGCCGGGTGGCCAGCGGGATGTCGGTGTAGGCCCCCTCCAGCCAGCGCGCCCGGCGCCGCGGGTCCGGGTCCTCGCCCCACAGCCGCTCGTAGCCGCCGGGGCGCCCGACGAAGTAGTACGGCACGAAGAGATGGCGGGGCACCTCCTCGAAGGCGGCCCGCCAGGCCGGGTCGGTGAGCGAGCCGCCGGCGGCGATCTCCGCGACGAGGGCGGCCCGCGCCCCGGCGGCCGGATCCCGGTATGCGCCCATAGGTCCACTGTGCTGCGCCGGGGCCGGGGAGGCGAGCGGTCGTCCGCCCCGCGGGCCCGTGGACGAGTGGTCCTAGGGCGTGTTTCGAAAGTAGCGTCGTCCGCCCGAAGGGCGGGCCCGGCGGCGTCTGGTGCGTGCGATCGCAAGGCGGAGGGTCGCCCCGATACTGGTTGTATCGGGGCGATCCCGACAACGCGGCGAGCGTGCGTGCCAGACGCCGCCGGGCAGACGGGACTTTCGAGACACGTCCTAGGCCCCCGGTCCTCGGCCGCCCCGTCTGAGACCATGGAGGGGTGAATGAGATCCCGCGCGGCACGCTTCAGGAGCAGACCTTCTACGAGCAGGTCGGCGGCGAGGAGACCTTCCGGCGCCTGGTCCACCGGTTCTACCAGGGCGTCGCCGAGGACCCGCTGCTGCGGCCGATGTACCCGGAGGGCGATCTGGGCCCGGCCGAGGAGCGGCTCGTCCTCTTCCTGATCCAGTACTGGGGCGGCCCGCGCACCTACAGCGACCACCGCGGCCACCCCCGGCTGCGGATGCGCCACGCGCCGTTCACCGTCGACCGCGCCGCGCACGACGCCTGGCTGACCCATATGCGGACGGCCGTCGACGAGCTGGGGCTCTCCGCGGAGCACGAGAAGACGCTCTGGAACTATCTGACGTACGCGGCGGCCTCCATGGTCAACGCGGCCGAGTAGACCGGAACTTCACCCTCCAATCCTCCCGGCACCGGAATGCGGCACTCCATGAGCGCATTCCGATCACGATCCGGTCAAGGTGACCCCGCAAGCGGTTTCCACCGGCCCGCGCCCTCTGCGAGCATCCGTACAGACTTTCGGGGGCAGAGCAGGACTGGGCTGGGCAGGGGTATGGGGGCCGGGTGGCGGGGTTCGTGTTTCTGCGGGTGCGCGCGCACCGGCTGCTGCTCGCCGCCGCGCTGCTCGCGGTGGTGCTCACCACCTCGGTGCTGGCCGCCCTGACCGCGTTCTCCGGCTCCATCGGGGACGCGGCCCTGCGCGACACCCTCACCACCCGGTCCGCCGTGCCCGCCGCGCTGGTCGTCAAGGCGGCCGTCCCCGAGGCGAAACGGCAGGCCGCCGACGCCGCCGTACGGGCGGGCGCGAGCCGCACCTTCGACCGACTCCCCGTCACCACGGCCACGTTGGCGCAGTCCGGACCGTACGCCCTGCCGCGCACCCTCCAGTCGCCCGACGCCCGCAAGGGCAGCGAGCCCGACCTCACGCTCTTCGCCGCCGTCGACCGCGGTCGCGTCCGGCTGACCGGCGGCGGCTGGCCCGCGCCGCCGGACACCGGCCGCGAGATCCAGGCCGCGCTGCCCGAGAGCGCCGCCGCCCAGCTCGGCCTGCGCCACTGGCCCGCCACCCTGACCCTCACCGACCGGCTGAACGGCCCGGCCGTGCGGGTCCGCGTCACCGGCGTCTACCGGCCCGTCGACATCACCGACGCGTACTGGCAACTGGACGACCTCGGCGGCCGGGGCTCGCGCCGGGTCAACTTCACCACGTACGGGCCGCTGCTCACCGACCCCGCCGCGCTCACCGGCGGACGGCTCAGCGCCGGCCAGACGTCCTGGCTGGCCACCGCCGACTTCTCGGCCCTGACCACCGAGCGCATCGGCGCACTGCGCACGGCGGCCCGGTCGGGGCCCAAGTCCCTGGTGGACACCGGGGTGTTCGCGGGTGACGCGACCGCCACCACCGGGCTGCCCGACGTGCTCGACCGGGCCGAGCGCTCCCTGCTCGTCTCCCGCTCGACCCTGCTGATCGTCGCCCTGCAACTGGTGCTGCTCGCCGGATACGCGCTCCTGCTCGTGGCGCGGCTGCTCAGCAGCGAACGCACCGGCGAGACCGAGCTGCTGCGGGCACGCGGCGCCTCCCGCGCCCGACTCCTCGGCCTCTCCGCCACCGAGGCGCTGCTGCTCGCCGCCCCGGCGGTGCTCGGCGCGCCCCTGCTCTCCGGCCCGCTCACCCGGCTCCTGGCGGGCCACGGCCCGCTCGCCCGCAGCGGCGTCCATCTGGAGACCGGCCCCACCGGCACGGTGTGGCTGGTGGCGGCGCTGGTCGCGCTGGGGTGCGCGGCGGCCGTGGTGGCCCCGGCCCTGTCGGCCGGGCGGGCCACCCGGGCCCGCGCGGCCACCCTGCCCGCCTCCGCACGCGCCGGGGCCGACGTCGGACTCCTGGTGATCGCCGGGGTCGCCTACTGGCAGCTGGACCGCCAGACCTCCGGCTCCGGGGCGCTCAGCGACACCCGCACCGGCGGCCTCGGCATCGACCCGCTGCTGGTGGCCGCGCCCGCCCTCGCCCTGCTCGCCGGGACCGTACTGACCCTGCGGCTGCTGCCGCCCGCCGCCAGGCTCGCCGAGCGGCGGGCCGCGAGCGGACGCGGGCTCCCGGCGGCGCTCGCGGGCTGGCAGTTCGCCCGCCGCCCGCTGCGCGGCGCGGGCCCGGTACTGCTGCTGGTGCTCGCGGTCGCCATGGGCATGCTCGCGATCGGCCAGTCCGCCTCCTGGGACCGCTCGCAGGAGGACCAGGCGGACTTCCGCGCGGGCACCTCGGTACGGGTCTTCGGATCCAGCCTGAACGGCTTCGGCCAGGCCGGTTCGTACGACACGGTCCCCGGCGTACGGAAGGTCGCCCCGGCGGCGCGCTCCTCGGTGGAGCTCTCCGGCGGACGCTCCGGAACGCTGCTGGCCCTGGACACCGCCGCCACGGACGGGCTGCTGCTCCGCCCCGACCTCGGCGACCGGCCCGCCCCGGCGCTCCTCGCCGAACTCACCCCGCCCCGGGCGGCGCGCGGCGGGGTGCCGCTCCCGGCGGACGCCGCCGAGCTCGTCCTCGGCCTGCGGATCGACACCGAGGGCGCCCCCGGCCGGGCCTCCTCCGAACCGCTCACCGTGAACGTGACGGCGATGATCGAGGACCGCTTCGGCATCCGGTACCGCCTCCCGGCCGGGACCCTGGAGGCCGACGGGCGGACGGCCGAGCGCCGGCTCTCCCTCGATCTGGCGGCGGGCGCGCCGGTGGGCCGCCCGGCCGCGCCGCTCGCCCTCACCGGCCTCGACGTGGAGTTCAGCGTGCCGGAGCAGGACGAGCGGCAGCGGTTCACCGTCCACGAGCTGAGGAGCGTGGCGCGGGACGGACGCGCCACCGCCGTCCCGGTGCCCGCCGCCGACCGCTGGCGGGCCACCTCGATGGAGGTCGCGGCCGGCCCCGTCGGCGTGGTGGGCCTGACGCCCGGCACCGACGGGCAGGGCCTGGGCGTTCCGTACACCACGGGTTCGAGCCCGGCCCCCGGCCCGTTCTCGACATCGGTTCCGAGCCGTACCGTCCGGCTCGCCGCCGTGCGGCCCGCGGCTCCCGCGCTGACCGCGATCGCCACCGACCGGTTCCTGGCCTCCAGCGGCACCCGGGTCGGCCAGACCGTCACAGCCGTCCTGGCCGGTCAGACCCTGCGGGCGAAGGTCGTCGACCGGATGGACGAGTTCCCCACGACCGGGCCCGGCGCGCAGAGCACCCCGGGCGACGGACACGACGGCGGCGCGCTCCTGCTCGATCTGCGCGCCGTCAACGAGCAACTCGCCGACACCGGCAACAGCCTCGCCCCGACCGAGTGGTGGCTCACCACCCGCCCGGGCGGCGCCGCCCGCGCCGCCGCCGCGCTGCGCGCCCGGCCCGACATCGACCCGCAGCAGGTGGTGGTGCGCGCCGAGGTCGCCGAGCAGTTGCGCGACGACCCGCTGGGCGCCGGTCCGCAGGCCGCGCTCATCGCCGCCGCCATCGCGGCGGCGGCCCTCGCCGCGGTCGGCTTCGGTGTGAGCGCGGCGGGCTCGCTGCGCGAACGCGGCGCGGAGTTCGCCGTGCTGCGGGCCCTGGGCACCCCGCGCCGCCAGCTGGCCCGGCTGATCGCGGCCGAGCAGGGGGTGCTGATCGCGCTGGCGCTGCTGGTGGGGCTGGGGCTCGGCGAGGTGCTGACCCGAGCGGTGGTGCCGCTGATCGTGCTGACCGGGCAGGCCACCCAGCCGGTGCCCGCGGTGCTGGTGGAGCTGCCCGCCGGGCGGCTCGCCGTGCTCTTCGCGGGAGTCGCCGCCGTACCGCTGCTGATCGTCGCGGCACTGGCGCTGCGGCGCACCGACCCGGCGGTCTCGCTGCGCCACCAGGGGGACAACTGACATGACCGCCAAGGCCGTTGCCCCCTGGGTGCGCACCCGGCTGCGGACCGCGCCGGGCGCCGCGGGCGCGCTCGCCCTGCTGGTGACACTCACCGCGTTCCTGGCCGGCGCCCTGCCGCGCGGGGTCGACGGGTACGAGGACCGGGGCCTGCGCCACGCGGTGACGTCGGCCGCCCCGGAGAACTCGGTGCTGCGGCTGGCCGGTGGGCTGCCCGCGAGCGGCGACCCCCAGCACCCGGCACCCGGCGACGCGCTCCGCCCGCAGGCCATGGAGCGCGCCTACCGCGAGGAGCTCGGGGCGATCCCGGGGCCGCTGCGGGCGGACGAAGGACAGTCGGCGTACGGGGTGCGCACCACCCAGAAGGTGTTCACGGACCCCCGGCTCGACCCCTGGCTGCCCCGGCCCGAGGGGCTGCCGCCGCGCCTGCTGATCGCCTCCCGGTCGTCCCTGGCCGACCACGCCCGTCTGGTGAGCGGACGCCTGCCCACCGCGACGGTGGCCGCGGACTCCCTCACGGCGGAGGCCGTGGTGACCGCCACGACCGCCACGGCGCTGCACATCTCCGCCGGTTCGGTCGTCCACGCCCCCGGCGCCGGGGGCGCACCCCTCGCGATCCGGATCACCGGGATCGTGCGCCCCCTGGCCCCCGACTCCAGCTACTGGGCCACGGCGGCGGCGCTGCGCGACCCCCAGCTGGTCCCCATGTCCCCCAAGCCGGACGCGCCGCACTACTGGTACGGGGGCCTGCTGCTCGGCGACGGCTCGGCGCCCGCGCTCCTCGACGCGGGCGGCCACCCCGAGGTGTACGCGGACATCGCCCCGGCCGCGAGCGCCATGGACGCCCGCCGGCTCCACGCCCTCTCCACCTCGGTGGCGTCCCTGGAGGGCGGCCCGGCGCTCGCCGTGCTGCGCGAGTCGCTCGGCCCCGGCACCACGGCCGCCACCGAACTCGACGCGATCTTCACGCGGTACGCCTCCGTACGCGACTCGATCACCCCGGTGGTCGCCGTCGCCATCTTCGGTACGGGCACGGTCGCGGCCGTCGTCCTGCTGATGGCGGGCGGTCTGGCGGCGGCCCGCCGCACCACCGAACTCGCCCTGCTGCGCGCCCGGGGCGGCTCGCTGCCCGGCATCGGCGCCCGGCTCGCCGCCGAGACGGCCGTGGTGGCCCTCCCGTCGGCGGCCCTGGGCCTGGCCCTGGCGGTCCTGGCCGTACGCGGCGGGCGGCTCGGCCCCTCGCTGCTCGCCGCGGCCGTGGTGGCGGCGGTGTCCTGTCTGGCGCTGCCGGTGAGGGCGGTGTTCGCCCACCGCACGGTCCGTACCGCCGCCGACCGCGACGACCTGGTCCGCACCCGCCCCACCCGGCGCCGCACGGTGGCCGAGCTGACGCTGCTGGTCCTTGCGGCGGGCGCGGTGTACGCCCTGCGCCGGCGCAGCACGGCGGCGGGCTCCGACTCGCTGGTCAGCTCGGCGCCGGTGCTCATCGGCGTGATCGCGGCGCTGGTCCTGGTACGGCTGTATCCGCTGCCCCTGCGCTGGGCGGCCCGCCCGGCCGCGCGGCTGCGCGGCACGGTCGGCTTCCTGTCGCTGGCCCGCGCGGGCCGTGCCCCCGGCGGCGGGGTCCTCCCGCTGCTCGCCCTGCTCACCGCGCTGACCACGGCCGCGTTCGGTGGCTCGGTGCTCGCCGGGGTGGCGGACGCGCGGGACCGGGCCGCGCTGTACACGACGGGCGCGGACGCGCGGATCGACAGCCAGGGACCGCTGCCGCCGGGCCTCGCGGACCGGGTCGCCAAGGTCGGCGGGGTGTCGCGGGTGACCGCGGCGCACGTCGAGTACGGCGTGGCACTGCCGTCCGGCGACAAGGTCGCGGTGATCGGCGCGGACCCCTCCCCGTACGCCCGCCTCACCGCGGGCACCGGCCTGGGCGCGATCCGCGCCGACGATCTGAAGGCCCGCCGCGGCGGGGCCCTGACGGCGATCGCGTCACCGAAGGTGGCGGCGGACCTGGGCCGGGGGCCCCGGGAGGTACGGGTGGCGGGCTACCGCCTCATGATCGAGGTGGTGGCGGTGCGCGAGCGTACCCCGGCCGTCCCGCGCAGCGACTTCCTGCTGGTGGACGTGGCCGGACTGGGCGCGCGGGAGCCCACGACGCTGCTGGTGGCGGGGACGGATCTGGACGCGGCGGCGCTGCGCCGCACGGTGACACCCTCCCGTTCCCCGGACGCTCCCACCGTCCATCTCCGCTCGGAGACCCGGCACCAACTGGTCGACTCCCCGCTCCAGTCGGGGGCGGAGGGCGTGTACGGGGCGGCGGTGGCGGCGGGCGCCGGGTACGCGGTGCTGGCGCTGCTGCTCTCGCTGCTGCGGGGCGCGCCGGAACGGTCGGCGCTGCTTGCGAGGCTGCGGACGATGGGCCTGACCCGTCGGCAGGGCCGCCGGCTGCTGATCCTGGAGGCGCTGCCGCAGGCGGCTCTGGCCGCGCTCGGCGGGGCGCTCACGGGCTGGGCGGCGACCGAGCTGCTGGCCCCCGGCGTGGACCTGACCGGCCTGGCCCTGGCGGCATCGCCGTCGACGGCCGCGGCCGGGGGCGGCCTGCGCACGGATCCGCTGTCGCTCCTCGTCCCGGCGGTGTGCGTGGTGGCACTGGCGGCCGGGGTGGCGGCGACACAGGCGTGGTGGACGAGCCGGCGTGGCTCGGTGACGGAGCTGAGGGCGGGAGA